>CANPWS010000017.1 GCA_947584955.1 uncultured Bacilli bacterium
ATGGTAGTTATGAAAAGAAAAGTTCATTTAATTATGCCAATGGGGGGTGCAGGATCTAGATTTAGCAAGAATGGATATCAAGTTCCTAAACCACTTATTGAAATTCATGAAAAACCATTTTTCTTCTGGGCAACAGAATCTCTCGCTAAATTTGTTGATTTAGAAGATTTAACTTTTGTTGTTTTACAAGAACATATAAATAATTTTTCAATTGATCAGGAAATAAAAAAATATTATCCTAAAGCTCATATTATTATTTTAGACCATGTTTTAAACGGAGCAGTTTTAACATGTATTAAAGGAGTAGAAAATATTCAAGATAATCTGCCAATTATTTTTAATGATTGTGATCATTTATTTTGCTGTAGTTCATTAAATGAATATTGTAATAAAGGGAAATTTGATCAATTTGATGGTGCTTTAGTTACTTTTCAATCTGCAGATCCTAAATATAGTTTTTTACAGGAAGATAGTGAAGGAAAAGTAATAAGGACTAAAGAAAAAGAAGTAATTAGTAATAAAGCCATTTGTGGTACTTATATTTTCAATAATAAGAATATTTTTTTGAAGAATGCTACGCAATATTTAAATGAATGCAATTATACAGAATATTTTGTAAGTGGGGTTTATAATACCATGATTAAAAATCAATTAATAATTAAAAGTTTTCAAGTTGATTATCATTTGGATTTTGGAACACCTGAAGAATATGAAAAAGCTCAAAAAAATAATAAATTTGAGGAGTTGATTTAAATGGCTTATTTACTTATGTTTTTAGCTATTATAACATTAGTTATTGCTCATTATTTTAAAATATTTAGGATGAGAAAATTTATTGAAATATATGAAAAGCCAAATGATAAGGTACTTATTCAGGCATTATCTTTAAGTTATATTATTAATTTTATTTTTCCATTTAAGGTTATAGGAGAATTAGCGCGTTCTTGGTATCAAGGTAGGAAAATGCGAAATGGAGTTTCTTTTGGTCTTGCAACTGTTATAGTAGATAGACTTCTTGATATTTTAGTTGTTGCATTTATTTTTCTTCTATTCTATATCATTGGTTTTAGAAATGAAGTTATAACTTCAAGTATAATTTTTTATTTAATTTTAATAGTAGGTATAACATTATTTCTTATTTTAATGTTAAAATCTAATATAAAAAAATATGTTAAAATAATAATTATGAAATTTGCTTGTATTTTTAATGAAAGAATAGAATTACGAATCTTAAAAGTTTCTTGGTTTGTTATTTCTTCTTTTAAAGATTTAATTGAGCAAATTAGTAAAAGAATTATTGTGTTATATACTTTTCTTGCTTGGGGATTTTATCTATTAAGTTATGTTATATTTGCTTTAGCATTGTGTAAATTTGGACATAATTCAAGTGTAGTGGATGTTTTTATTTCATTATTTTCATCTAATAATTTAATTACTTCTACAGGAAAAATAGCATTAGATAGCACATTAATGATAAGTTATAGTTTTATTTCTACTGCAATTTTATTTTTAACTTCTTATTTAGTAAAATCTAAAAAGAATGTTAAAAAAGAATATTTTGAATTATTACCACAAATTAATTATAGTGATAAATTAATGTTTTTAGAAGGATATTTTTCTGGTAAAAGTCAAGCATATTTTAATACATATATAAAAATAAATCGTAATATTTCAATTATTAAAGATTATTCAGCAGGTAGTAATGCTACTACTATGTTGTGTATGAAAGATAAAAAGATGTTTTTTCGTAAATATTCAATTGGTGAAGATAGTGAAAAATTATATGCACAAATTAAATGGATTAAAGATCATCAAAAAAATATACCTTTAACAGAGATTGTAAATGAAAAAAAAGAATCTAATTACTGTTTATATGATATGCCATATAATAGTAGTGCTGTTGGTTGTTTTAATTATATTCATACAGTACCTATTGCAGATGGTTGGAAAGTAATTGAAAAAGCACTTAATTCAATTCATAAAAATCTTCACAGTCTTAATGTTCGAAAAGCAGATAAAGAAACTATTCATAAATATATTAGTAGTAAAGTTACAAAAAATTTAGAAAAAGTAAAAAATGCTAAATATATAAAACCTTTATTAAAATACGATAATTTAATTATTAATGGTAAAAAATATCATAATTTATCTTATTTTGAATCATATTTAACAGAAAAATTCTTAACTGATATTTTTAAAAATGATACATATTCAGATATTCATGGAGATTTTACGATTGAAAATATAATTGCTTTACCAAAAACTAAAAGTTTCTATATAATAGATCCTAATACTGGTAATTTGCATGATTCCCCATGTCTAGATTATGCAAAATTATTGCAATCATTACATGGTGGGTATGAATTTTTCATGAATACAAAAACTATATCAATTAATGGAAATGAAATTACATATATGGCTGCTAAATCTTTGGTATATAATGAAGTTTATAATTGTTATGATCAATATTTAGTTAAAAAGTTTAATAAGGAAACTGTTAGAAGTATATATTTTCATGAAGTTATTCATTGGTTAAGATTATTACCTTATAAAATCGAAAAAAATGGAGTACGTTCAGTATTATTTTATTGCGGATTAGTTATCGTATTAAATGATATTGTGGAAAGATTTGGTGATAAAAAATGAAAAAATTAGCACTATTTGATATGGATGGTACTTTATTTTATACCACAAAAGCTAATTATGAAGCATATAGACAAGCTATAGAAGAGCAGGGATATAAACTAACTTATGAAGTGTATTCAAAAGATTGTATGGGACGACAATTTTATGATTTTATTTCTAATATTATTCCTAATAGAGAAGATCTATATCCAATTATTCACAAAAGAAAAAAAGAACTTTATCCTAATTTTTTAAATCAAGTAAGAGTTAATCAACATTTACTTGATATAGCAAAGGCAATCAAAAAAGATTATAATCTGGCTATTATTACGACAGCTTCTAAAAAAAATGTATCAGATATATTATCAGAATTTAAATTAAATAACTTTTTTGATTTAATTATAACGGGAGAAGATGTAAATAAAAATAAACCAGATCCAGAGTGTTATTTTAAAGCAATTGAACATTTTAAGGCTGATATTAAAGATGTGGTTATTTTTGAAGATTCATTACCAGGAATAGAAGCTGCAAAAAAAACAAATGCTACTATATTTATTATCAATAATTTTTAAGAGGAGGTAATATAATAAATGAAAAAATTAATAAAAAAAATTAATATTCCTTTTTTTCTTATTAGTTTAATATGGTATATTATCACCTTTTTTACAGATAAAAATATTATAAATTTTTCTCTTATTCATATAAGAAAATATATATTTATTAAAATTATTGTTTTTGTAATTTTAGTTGTATCATTTCAATTTTTAGCACAAGCAATTTGTAAAAAGGATAAAACAGCAAGAAAATATTTAAAATATTTTTTAATTTATTTTATACCAATGCTTATCATTTTATTATTAATATGGCCAGGTGTATGGTATGGAAACGATGTAAAAGCATTTATTAATTATGCTTATAAGAGTGCTTTTTTCCTAAAGCTACACTATTTAACTTCAGTATTTTATTCAGTTGGATTATCCATATTTCCTTGTTTGTCTGGAGCAATAATTTTACAACTAGTTTATATGAGTGTAGTAGTTAGTTATATATCTAAAAATATTTTTGATATATTTCATGAAAAAAAATTTTGTTATATTATTTATCTTCCATTTTTTTTACCAGTAACTATCTTTTATACTTTATATGCAAATAGACCTATAATGTTCGGTATTACTTATTTGTTAGTCGTTTCAATTGTTATGTTTGATTATTTAAAGAAGAAAAAATTATCTACCATGAAAATGATTGTGTTGTTTTTTTTAATCGCATTAGTATCCAATTGGCGAAGTGAAGCGATTTACTTTGTTTTAGCAAGTCCATTATTTATATTTTTGGTATATAAGATAAAATTTAATATTAAAAATATAAGTAAAGTTGTAATACCAATATTTTTGTGTTTTTTAATAATACGTTTTCCGCAGGAATGGTACAAAAGAAATATGACTGAAGTAGAGAAAACACAAAGGAATTTACCTGTTTATGTTTCTACATTATCTTATATGACAACGTATGATTTAAAAGGTAGCAATTTTGATAATGATATCGAAGCAATTAATAAAGTATTAAATGTAAAATCTTTAAAAAAATATCCATCATATAATAATACAGTATGTATATGGCAAAAAGATAGTTGTATTAGAACAAATTATACAATGGAAGAATACAAAGAATTTCAAAAAGCTTTTATGAGAATAATATTAAATAATAAGAGTTATTTTTTAGAAACTAAATATTTAACTTTTTGGTCTTCTACAAGAATGGAACATGATAATTTTTCTGCAATAGATCTATATAAAAATGATGATGATATGATAAATAATAATCCTACTACAAAAACTATTTTTGGAAATAATATTCGAAAAACAGTATTACAAATTTTAGAAGGTAGGAAAAGTCAAATGGAGCATGCTAATGTAATATACACATATACAAATAATTTATTAATTCCACTAATATTGTTAGTACTCTTATTTCTAATATCTATATTTAAAAGGAGATTACTTTTGTTTTTATTAACAGGTATGTTATTAGGCCATGCTGTATTAGTATTTTTAACGGCTCCAGCTTGCTATTTCATGTATTATTATAATATTTTTCTAATAGGACTATTTTTAGGATTTTATATGTTAATAAAATTAGTTGATAAAAAAATTATAAAATAATTGAAAGAATTATAATAATATGTTAGTATAAAAATGAACAAATGTGATTTAAATTTTAATTATAATAAGGAGGTAATAATGAAAGAATTAGAATATCCATTTGATGTAGAAGAATTAATGAAACATAAGAAAAAAATAAAGAAAGAATTGCTCTTAAAAGAAAACTTATTAGATAAGAATGTTGCAATTTTAGGTGGAAGTACTACAAGTGAAATTAAAAATATGTTGGAAATATTTTTATTAAACTATGGTATTAAACCAAAGTTTTATGAATCTGAATATAATCAATTTTATGAAGATGCAATGTTTGGAAATGAAGAACTTGATAATTTTAACCCTGATATTATTTATATTCATACAACAAACCGTAATATTATAAATTATCCTAACCTTTATGATGATGAAAAAACAATTAATAAAATGCTAGAAAGTGAATATAAAAAGTTTGAAAAAATGTGGGATAATTTATTTAAAAAGTTTAATGCAACAATTATTCAAAATAATTTTGAATATCCATATTATCGTTTATTAGGAAATAAAGATGCAAGTGATATTCATGGAAAAATTAATTATATTACAAGACTAAATCAAAAATTTTATGATTATGCAAATAGCCATAACAATTTCTTTATTAACGATATTAACTATGTATCATCTTGTTATGGTCTTGATAAGTGGGCAAATCAATTCTATTGGCATATGTATAAATATGCAATGGAAGTACCAGCTATTCCTTATTTAGCATTCAATATTGCTAGTATTATTAAATCAATATATGGTAAAAATAAAAAAGCTTTTGTTCTTGATTTGGATAATACCTTATGGGGTGGAATCGTCGGAGATGATGGAGTTGAGAATTTAGATATAGGTCCTGAAGTTCCAAAAGGACAAGTATATTCTGAATTTCAAAATTATTTAAAAGAGCATAAAAGTTTAGGAGTTATTTTAAACGTTAATTCGAAAAATGAATATGAAAATGCTATCGCAGGTTTGAATCATCCATCAGGAACTTTAAAACCAGATGATTTTATCATAATAAAAGCAAATTGGAACCCTAAAAATATGAATATAAAGGATATTTCGGAAGAACTTAATTTAGGAGCAGATAGTTTTGTTTTTGTTGATGATAATCCAGCCGAAAGAAAGATAGTTTCTAATTATATTGATGGTATTGCAACGCCAGAAATTGACGTTCCAGAAAATTATATTCAAATAATTGATCATAATCATTATTTTGAAATGACTAATTTTTCAAAAGAAGATTTAAAGAAAAATGAATTATATAAAGATAATGCTAAGAGAAGTCAAATGATGGCAACTTTTGATAATTATGATGATTATTTAAAATCATTAAAAATGAAAGCAGAAATTACTTCATTTAAACCAATTTACTTAGAAAGAATTTCTCAATTAAGTAATAAAAGTAATCAATTTAATTTAACAACAAAACGTTATTCTTTAGCAGATATTGAAGAAGTAAATGCTGATGACAGTTACATCAAACTATACGGAAAATTAGAAGATATATTTGGAGATAACGGTGTTATATCTGTAGTTATAGGAAAAATAAAAGAAAAGGATGAACTTCATATTGATTTATGGATAATGAGTTGTAGAGTTCTAAAAAGAAATATGGAGTTTGCAATGATGGATAAGTTAGTTGAAAAAGCAAAAGAAAAAGGAATAAAAATTATTTATGGATATTATTATCCAACTCAAAAAAATAAAATGGTAAAAGACTTCTATGATTTACAAGGTTTTGAAGAAATCTCTTGTGATGAAGATGGAAATAAGACATATAAATTAGATATATCTAATGGATATACAAATAAAAATAATGTAATAGAGGTGGAAGAATAATGGAAAAAGAAGAAATTTATGAAAGATTAAATGAAGTATTTAGAGATGTATTTGATGATGAAAGCATTGTTGTAAAACCAGAAACAACATCAAGAGATATAGAAGATTGGGATAGTTTAGAACATATCAATTTAGTAGTTGCAGTAGAGCAAGAATTTGGTATGAAATTTAATATGAATGAAGTAACAACTATGAAAAATGTTGGAGAAATGGTTGGAATTATTCTTTCTAGAATTGATTCATAAGGGGGAGAAGTAATATGAATTTAACATCTTTTGCTTTTTTAGCTTTTTGTATTATAACATTAATTGTATATTTTATAGTACCAAAAAAGCTCCAGTGGATCATACTTTTATTATCCAGTATGATCTTTTTATTCTATGATAACTTTAGTGCATTTACTGTAATGCAAGCTTTATTAGTATTGTTTGCATCTTACTTCTTTGGAAGATTAGTAGAAAAATATAAAGGGACAAAAAAAGCTACAATTTATTTATTGTTAGGAATTTCAGTTATTTTAGGATTGCTAATATATTTAAAATATTCTAACTTATTTATTACAACTGTAAACCATATGATAAAAATATTTGACCTTGGAGAAAAAATACCATTAGTAAAACGAATATCCTTAGTTGGAATAAGCTATTATTCATTAATTATGATTAGTTATTTAATAGATATTTATAGAGGAGCTTGTAAAGCAGAAAAGAATATTTTTAAATGCGCACTCTTCATGTCTTATTTTCCAATTTTATCATCTGGTCCTTTTGTAAGATATGAAAGAATGAAAGATGAACTTTTTAAAAAACATAAATTTAATTATGAAAGAATGTGTAGTGGTTTATTAAGAGTATGTTGGGGTGTTTTTAAAATACTTGTAATATCAGTAAGACTTGGTTATTTTGTCGATACTGTTTATGGAGATTTAGGAAAATATAATGGTTTCTTTACTGTTCTTGCAGTATTATTCTTCCCATTACAATTATATACAAATTTTTCTGGTTCTATTGACATTATTATGGGAATTTCAGAGATTATTGGAATATCTCTACCAGAGAACTTTACGGGCCCATTTTTTTCAAGAACTATTACAGAATTTTGGAGAAATTGGCACATTACACTAGGAGTATGGTTAAAAGATTATATTTTTTATCCATTGTTAAAATCTAATATGATGCAGAAATTAAATAAAGTATGCAAAAATAAATTTGGTAAGAAAATAGGAAAGAAAATACCACTTTATTTATCTATGTTTATAATGTGGGTATTAATTGGAATATGGCATGGCGGAGCATATACATTTATACTAGGTTCAGGTATAATTCCTTTTATTTGTATTTTCTTTGAAGATAATTTAGCACCACTTGCCAGTAAGATAAATAAAAAGATTGGAATTAAAGAAGACACTTTTAGTTATCATTTATACCAGAGTATCCGAACTTATATTTTATTTGCTTTTGCTATGATTTTTTTCAGAGCATCTAGCATTAGTTTTGGGATACAAATAATAAAGAATATGTTTTATTACAATCCTTGGATATTATTGGATAATAAAACTCTTTATACAGCAGGTGTTGATATGCTTGATTTTCGTGTATTAATCATATCTTTATTGGTATTATTTATAGTCGATTTAATGGCGAAAAAAGGTAGTGTTAGAGAAAAAATATTTAAGCAAAATATTGTCTTTCGTTGGGCTATCATTTACCTTTTAATATTTTCTATTATTATTTTTGGATGTTATGGAGTGGGATACGATCCTGCAGACTTTATTTATAGACAGTTTTAAGAAAGGATAGATTATTATGAATAATTGTTTATCAAAAGTAACCTGGGGGGGGGGTTATTTAGCTAAAAAAAAAAACTTATATTACTTTTTACAATTTTCAGAAATATTATGTATTGTGAATATATGAGAAAATTAGTAAAAGGTATTATATTCGTATTAATTTTTTGCTTTATTTGGAATCAAGTATTTAAAGTTTTATGGATACAAAAAAATTCTACTTCTTATTTTTATGATGAACCTAAAAATTCATTAGATGTTGTTTATATAGGAGCTAGTCATGCTTATGTTCACTTTAACCCCACTTTAGCTTATCATCAATTTGGATTTAAAACAGGATTTTTAGCTTCTGGTGAACAGCCTGGAATATTAATTGAGAATTTATTAAAGGAAGCACAAAAATATCAAAATCCTAAAGTTTTTATTATTGATGTGACGCAATATTCTGTTGATTTTGCTTATAAAGAAGGTCCTGTTAGAAATAGTATTGATGCTCTTAGATTTTCTAAAAATAGACTTAATGCAATTAATAATATATTAAAGTATAATGATATAGAAAAAGCTGATGTTAATTCTAAGTCTGGTAATAAAAAGATTAATTACATTTTTAGTTTTTTAACACATCATAATAGTTGGAAGTACTTGGCAGAAATTAATTTTGTAGGAGATAAAAGATTATATAAATCTTATTACTTTAGTAAAGGAACGACGAAAAGTGTTCCATTTGAACCATTTCTTTGGCCAAATAAGAATTGCCAAATGTAAATAAAAATATTTTAATTCATTTAATAGAATATATTAAAAAGAATGATTTAAATGTTATATTTGTAATTCCTAAAAAATTATATATAGATAAAGCAAAAGGAATACCAGAAAGATTAAATACAATAATAGACATTATGAATAACAATAATTTAAAAATTATTAACTTTAATACATTAGATGATTTTGAAATAGATTGGAAAAAAGATTTGCATAATTGGGATCATTTAAATGTTTATGGTTCTACTAAATATACAATGTATTTTTCAAAGTATTTAAAAAAATACTATCAATTAGAAGATCATAGAAATAAAGAAAATGATTTATCTTGGGAAAGAGAATATCAACGATTTAAAGATGACTATAAAAAATATACAAATCAAAATTTTGATGATATAATAAAAAAATATTAGAAAGGACATATTATTATGGATAATCGTTTGCCAAAAATAACCTGGGGGGGGGGTTATCTAGCCAATACATTAATTTTTACTTTTTACGATTTTCAAAAATGGTATATTGGGTGACTGTATGAGAAAATTAGTAAAGAGTATTATATTTGTATTAATTTTTTGCTTTATTTGGAATCAAGTATTTAAAGTTTTATGGATACAAAAAAATTCTACATCTTATTTTTACGATGAACCTAAAAATACACTGGATGCAGTATATATAGGAGCCAGTAATGTTTATGTTCATTTTAATTCTACTTTAGCCTTCCAAAAATATGGATTTGCAACAGGTATATTATCAGCAGGAGATCAACCATCTGTTATAGTAAAATATCTTATTAAAGAAGCACAAAAATATCAAAATCCTAAAGTTTTTATTATAGATATAACACAGTTTTCTTTAGATTATTCTTATGCGACAGAAGGTGATGATAGAAATAGTATTGATGCAATGAAATTTTCTAAAAATAGACTTGATGCAATTGATGCAATTCTTAAATATACTGATTTTGAAAAAAATGATCCAAATTCTAAATCAGGAAATAATAAAATTAATTATTATTTTAGTTATTTAACACATCATAATAGTTGGAAGTACTTAGCAGAAATTAATTTTGTAGGAGATAAAAGATTATACAAATCATATTATTTAAGTAAAGGAACAACCAAAAGTGTTCCATTTGATACTCCTACATGGCCAAATACTATGGAAGATTTACCAGCAGCAAATAAAGAAGTTTTATTAGATTTAATTAATTATATTCAAGATTCTAAAATTAATGCATTATTCGTTGTTCCTAAAAGATTATATATATCAGATAATCGTGGAGTTCCAGAAAGAATAAATACAATTATAAAAATGTTAGAGACAGAAAAATTTAAAGTAATTAATTTTAATACAGTTGATGATTTGGAGATTGATTATAAACATGATTTACATAACTTTAGTCATTTAAATGTTTATGGATCTACTAAGTATACTCTATATTTTTCAAAATATTTACATGATAATTATAAATTTGAAGATCATAGAGAAGACAAAAGATATTCTTCTTGGAATGAAGAATATCAACGATTTAAAAATGATTATAAAAAATATACAAATAAAAATTTTGATGATTTATTAGAGCAATATTAGAAAAGAGGTTATTAAAATGAACGAGTATAAATTTAGTGATATCGAATTAGGAATGGAAAAATCTTTTCAAGCTGATATTACAGAAGAAACTCTTGAAAAGTTTAAAGAGATAACAAAAGATATCAATCCGCTTCATAATGATGCAAAGTTTGCGAAAGAGATGGGTTATCCTGATAGAGTGGTTTATGGTGGTGTGACAAGTTCTTTTCTATCTACTCTTGCTGGAGTTTATTTACCAGGTAAATACAGTTTAATACATAGTGAAGAAATATTATTTAAAAAACCTGTCTATTTAGTAGACAGTCCATTAACTATTAAAGGAAAAGTAACTGAAATTTATGACTCATTTAAGCAATTTAAAATATCATTTTCTATTTATAATAATAAAAATGAAAAAGTTTGTAGAGGCACAATGAAAGTAGGTGTGTTAGATAATGAATAAAAAAGTATTATTAATAACAGGAGCTTCATCAGATATTGGAATAGAATTAATAAAACAAGAATATCAAAATTTTGATATTATTCTAGCACATTATACAAGCAATGATACGGAACTTAATAATTTGAAAAAAAAATTAGGTGAGAAAATAATTCTTTTTCAAAGTGATTTTCTAATAAAAGAAGATACCTATAAATTAGTGGAAGAAATAAAAAGAAAAGGTTACATTCCTACTCATATTGTTCATTTATCAGCTGGCAAATTTGAAAATATGAAATTTCATAAACTTTCATGGGATAAATTTGAAAAAGATATAAATATTGCATTACGATCTATTACAATAATATTAAATGAATTTTTACCTATAATGAGTAAAAATAAATATGGTAAAGTAATAATGATGTTAACATCTTGCACTTTAAATATTCCACCAAAATATTTATCTAGTTATGTAACAAGTAAATATGCTTTACTAGGGCTTTTAAAATCATTGTCAAATGAATATTCAGGAAAAGGCATAACGATAAATGGTGTATCACCATCTATGATAGAAACAAAGTTCTTAGACAATATCCCAAGTATTGTGATAGAACAAAATGCTCAAAATAGTCCTACTGGCAAAAATCTAACTGTAAATGATGTAGTACCTACAATTCAATTTTTATTAAGTGATAATTCAAATTGTATAACAGGAATTAATATTCCAGTTACTAATGGAAATATTATGTAAAAGAAATAATATTAAATTGAAATTACGTATAAAGAAAAAGAAATTAAATTTATTTATATGATTATTAAGATTAAATAAAGTTGAATTTTTTATAAATTAAATTTGATACCCATATTATTCCTTATATTAGGATAATATGGTTTTTATATTGAAAAAATAATTTATATGAAGAAAAACAAACATGGTGTAAATGGTAATATATAATAAGTTTTTTCATAATAATATTTTAGTAGTATATGAGGTGATTTAATTTGAAAAAGTATATTTCTATAGAGGAATATTACAAGAAAGGATTAAATTTTAAAACTAAAAAGAAGAAAATAATAAGAAATGTATTAATAGTAGTATGTTTAAGTATATTTTTTATTTCAATATATATTATAATTACTTGGAATATTGATAATTTTAAAATTAAACAAATAAATAAAGATATAAAAGATAAAACTATTATAAGTAGTTATAATGATTCAGGTGAACTTATTAATCCTCCAAAAGATAAAAATAGTAATTACTATTACTATGTTAAAATGCCTTTTTATCAAATTGATTTTTCTAACTTAATAAATAAAAATAGTGATACTGTAGCATATATTCATATAAATAATACTCTTATACATTATCCTATTGTAAAAACAAATGATAATAATTATTACTTAAATCATTCATTTGATAAGAAACAAAATAAAGCAGGATGGATTTTTATGGATTATCGTAATAGTATTGATGAATTAAGTGAAAATACTATAATATATGGGCATAGAAGATTAGATGGAACTATGTTTGGAACTCTTAAAAATATTTTATTACCATCTTGGCAAAGTAATAAAGATAATTATGTTATTTATATTTCAACTTTGAAAGAAAATTATCTTTTTCAAATTTTTTCTGTTTATGTTATTGAAAAAGAAAATTATTACATAGAAACAAATTTTAATGTAAATAGTGAAAAACAAAAATGGATTAATACAATGAAACAAAGAAATATGGTTTCAATTAATACAGAAGTTAATATTAATGATAAATTTCTTACTTTATCAACTTGTTATAATAATTCAGGCAAAAGATTAGTAGTACATGCTAAATTAATAAAGAAACAAAAAAATAAAAAAATGTAATAATAGATTTTTAATTATAACATATATATTTATTGAGATGAAAGGAGAAGTATTTTTAAATGAAGTTATGTTGTAATTTTATGAAAAAAATTTTTTGTTTTGGAATATTTATAGGTGCTTTAATGTTTATGTTTAATAAGTCAGCTAATGCATTAACTGCATGGAAATATGAAGATTGGAAAGATGGTGATGGTTATGGAACAAAATCCCAAACATCATCTAATATAACTAATCTTAAAGGTGAAAAAGTTGAAAAAGATGGAATGAAAAAGGGACCTTTTAATAAAGCTAGTAAAGCAAAATTAAGTGATGGTATTAATGAAGAAGTTTATGTAGGACTTAATTTAGATAATTATGAAAATAGTGAATTATTTGAATTATCTATTGCAGTAAATAAAAAAGAAGACAATAAAGAAGAAGAATATTTAACTGAGGCAGTTGTAATGACACAAAAATCTGGTGATAAATTCGTTTTAACAGCTGGATGGTATAAAAATAGAACTCCTATTGCGACGATAGATACAGATGGTGTTTATATTTATAAGTGGGAAATTAAAAAAGAAAATAATAAAATAAAAGTTAAATTTACAGTATTAGATTATGGTAAAGTTTTAGGAACAACAGATTTTGTAGAACTTGATATTGATGCATCTAAAGCTACTACTTTTAGATATTTATGGGCTTGTAATATAAAAGCTAATTATGGTGTAGATATAT
>CANPWS010000018.1 GCA_947584955.1 uncultured Bacilli bacterium
GGAGTTAATATATGAATAAACCAAATAATAAAAGAAGAAAAGAAACAAGAGATAAAATTAGTAAAGTATTTATATCTTTATTGCAAACAAAAGAAATAAATGAAATTTCTGTTACAGATATATGCAAACTTGCTAAAATAAACCGCTCTACTTTTTATGTTAATTATCTTGATATTTATGATTTAGCAGACAAAATCGGAAAAGAGTTAGAAAGTGAAGTATTATTTTTATATCAAGAAGAAAGAGATACTAATCATAATTCAAATAATTTTTTAAAGCTTTTTAAACATATTAAAGCTAATCAAATGTTTTATAAAACTTATTTTAAACTAAATATGGATCAAAATGTTATTATAAAAGAATATGATTATCATTTATCTAAAAAAATATATAATGATAAGTATATAGATTATCATATGGAATTTTTTAAAGCAGGACTTACTGCTATTATTAAAAAATGGCTTAATAATGATTGTAAGGAATCACCAGAAGAAATAGAAAATATTTTAAAAAGTGAATATATAAATAAAAATAATATCAAAAATTAAATCTGATTTATTTTTTACTTATATTTATAAAATTATTTTAATAAATTATATATATAAGAAATTAGCTAATTTTCATTCTTTTTTATTGGTAATTTTACAATAAATTTTGTGAAATTATCATCACTAGTAGCTTTTATATTTCCTCCATGTAATTCTACTATCTCTTTAGCAATAGCAAGTCCAAGACCACTTCCTCCAGTTTTAGAAGTTCTTGATGAATCAACACGGTAAAATTTTTCAAATATTTTATTTAATTTTTCAAGAGGTATTTTTTTACCTTTATTACTTATAGTAATAGTAACAAAATCATTTAAAGTTCCAACATCTATTGTAATTAAACTATCTTTACTATAACTAATTGCATTTTTTATAAGATTTCCAAATACACGAGCTAGTTTATTAGAATCACCATAAATTGAAACTTTATTACTATAATTTAATTTTATTTCTTTATTATTTTCGGTTAATACAGGATAAAAATCATCTATAATTTGTTCTAACATTAATGTTAAATTAATTTCTTCTTTTTCTAATACAATAGTTTGAGAATTAAATCTAGCAATATCAAATAATTCATTTATTAAATCTTCTAACCTATATGATTTATTTAAAGCAACACTAACATATTTTTCTCTTTGTTTTTTGGGCATATCCTTAATTTCATCAAGTAAAGATAAATAACCAATCATCGAAGTAAGTGGTGTTTTTAAATCATGTGCAAGATAAACAATTAAATCATTTTTATTTTGTTCACTTTCTCTAGCTAATCTTTCATTTTTTAAAGCTTCCCTTTTTAAATGATTCATCTTTCTTTGTAAATTTTCAAGTTCAATAGGTAATTCTATATACTCTACATCTTTATTTAATAAATTTTCTGAAGCTTCGGATATTAAAGTTACATAAGAAAATATTTTTTTAATTAAATTATAAAGCATAAGTATAAATCCAATAAACCATACAATTAATCCTAAAACAATAATATGACAATTATTAAATAGAAAATCAAATAAATGTACTGCATGATAATAGTATTTTGGTGAATAATCATATAACCACTGAAAATCTGAATTTTTAACTACCAAAGTAAAAATATAAAATGCTATAGGAAATGCAATGGTCCATATAATCATTTTAATTAGAAAATTAGTAAAAAATTTTTTTGTTAAATCATCTTTCTTTTTCTTCAATTTTATACCCTACTCCCCAAACGGTAATAATATATTTAGGATGCTTTCCTGTATCATTCATTTTTTCTCTTAAATGTCTAATATGTACCATAATTGTATTATTATCATTTTCATAATATTTTTCTTTCCATACATATATAAATAAATCTTCCGTTTTGACAACATTTCCTTTATTTAAACATAAATACCAAAGTATTTCAAATTCTGTAGGTGTAAGTTCTATTATTTTTTCATTAAAATAAAATTCATGAGTATTTTTATTTATTAGTATATTTCTAAAATCTATAATATTATCTTTTTTAGTATCGCATTGATTATAATTTTTATATCTTCTAAGCTGGGCTTTTACACGGGCAATTAATTCAAGTGGTTGAAAAGGTTTGGTAATATAATCATCTGCACCAATAGTAAGTCCATTTACTTTATCCATATCTTCTACTTTTGCTGTTACAAAAATAATAGGAAAATTATATAACTTTCTTATTTTTTCGCACAATGAAAATCCATCAATATCTGGCATCATAACATCTAAAATAGCTAAATCAATATTAAGAGTTTCCAAAGTATTTAAAATATCTTTACTAGAATAATATTTATAAACATTATAATTAGCATTTTTTAAACATATTTCTATTAAATCAGCTATTTCTTTTTCATCATCTACTACTAAAATATTCAAATTACATCACCTGTCTTTAAATATAATATTATTATATCATGGAAATCTAGTTATTCTCTATACTTAGTAACTATTTTGAATATTCCCATAAATTTTTTATTTGATACTCTAATTTTTTATATTCCCAAAGCTCATTACTTCTTTTTTTACTATTTGGATCATTAACTTTTATTTTTCCATCTTCTATTCCTACTAAAACTATAAAATGTCCTGTCGTGGTAAAATCTCCTTTTCTCATACTACAAATAATAGGATGTCCATTTTTTAATGAATTAAATATGGAATTTTTAGATAATGGAAGTTCATTACTTTGTAATCCTAATTTTTTAGCACCTAACGTCATTAAATCCCAACTTGTTCCTGAACTAGTTAAAAAATATCCATTTTCTTCGGAAAATTTTGCAATTTTATATGGTGTCATAGTATTATCACCTGTTAATCCAACATATACCATTGATAATGCTGTCGGACCACATCCACTAATTGCAACACTACTATTACCATATTTACCATATCCCCATCTTTTATCCCATTGAAGTAATAAAGGAATTTCTCCATTTTTTATATTTCCAACGTTATCACTATCTATGCTTCCTAATTTTTGAGGATAATCTATTACAAAATCAAGCATATCTAAATCTCTAGATAACATTTCTAATAATAATTCTGGATATTTATCATGATTATCTATAATAATATTTAATTTATTTTCATATTTACTTAACTGTTTTAATTTATCTAGCGTTCCAATTTTTTCATTTAACTCTATCTTATCAGTATTTGTATCTACATAATTTGATGTACTAGAATACTTTATATAAGAATATAGATTTAATATAAATTTATTAATTTTAGAATAATTTATTAAAAGTAATATTAAAATTATAATAAAAACATATTTAATAGTCTTTTTTATAATATTTTTCTTATTTTTCATTTGATACCTCCAAAATATAAATAAAGTTTATCAAAATAAAAAAACAAATTCTTTAATATTCTCTTACTAAATTCTTAATATTTTCTTAAAATAAAAAGCAAATCAATATTAAACGATTTACTTTTTTAAATACTTATTCACATAAATTATTATTTTTCTTTATATATTTTTAATTTTACTTAATTACACAAGTAGCGCCATCTTCTTCGGCAGATTTTTTACTATCTTCTAAAGTACTATTATCATTTTTTAAATCACTAAATCCTTGTTCTTTCAATACGTCTTCACTAGCCTTTTCAACATCAATATCTAAAGCTGTATTATATTCATAGTTTTGATCGTTAGTTTCAACTTTAAAACTAACTCCATCTTTATCAAACTCTTGATTATCTTCACTAATTGACTCTTTAAATGCTTCCCAATTTTCTTGTACAGTAGAATCAGTAATCTTAGTATTAACTTCCATAGTCATATGTTTTAGCTTATCATTTTTATAAGTCATAGAAATTACTTGTTCTATAACCATTCCCTCTTCATTTTCATTAGTAGTACAAACTAATGTTTGTTCTTTTTCTTCGTCCTTGCCACATCCAGTAATTGAAACTATAGCTAATAGACTTAAAAATACCATACTAATTTTTTTCATACTTTTTCACTCCTTTTCAAATTATTATTTATCTATATTATATCATGCTAAAAGAAAATTTCATATATGATTTACTAAAATATTTTAATACATGTAAAAAAAAAGAAGATTATTTCTCTTCTTCCTTAATAAAATCTTCTTTTATACCCTCTTCAATTTCTTTCTCAACTTTTTCATCTACTTCATCATCTAAAATATCCCATGCATCTTCATCTTCTTCAATAGCAATTTTAACTTTAGTATCACCAACAATTTCTACTCCTAACTCTTTTTCTATTTCTATCTCAATACTTTTTTCATTTTCTTTTGCACTTACACAAGAAGGTTGTTTAAGACTTCTTACAATAATATCTTTTATATCAGTATCAGCTTTTTCTTTTTCATTAACACTTACAACTTCTTTATAGTTAATAGTTTTTGTGATAACGGTAGTCTTAGTATCATTATCATATGAATACCATAAATTTACATCAAAGCTACCATTTATAACTATTTTATTATTTTCTTGTTCGCCATTAAATTTGTGATTAATAATCCAGCAACCAAGTACAGTATTAGGAGTATTGTCAGTATTAATTGTATATGTGTTTTTATAATGCTTCTTTCCCTTTCCTATTACTGCTTTAGTTACTATTTCTTTAAATAAAGCCAAGACTATCACCCCTTTACTTTAATTTATGATAGCCATTTAAAAAAAGTACCTTTTTTTGACAATTTATTTTATATAATAAACTTTATAAGCATAAAAAATATTCCAATTATAAAGAAGATAGTTGTTATTTTTAAATTTTTATATTTTTTTGATGCTGGTAATAATTCACAAATACTAATTTGCATCATAATTCCTGCAATTATTGCAAATAATATACCTAGAAAACTATCTGTTATAAATTTTGATAAAAATAAATATGCTAAAAGTGCACCAAACGGTTCAGATAAAGCAGAAACTAAAGTATATAAAAAAGCTTTTAATTTATTTTTTGTAGCAAAATATATTGGTACAGCAATACTTATTCCCTCAGGAATATTATGAAGTGCAATTGCAATTGTTAAATTAATTGCTAAATTTTTATCACTAGAACCTGCAATAAATGTAGCTATTCCTTCAGGTATATTATGAAGAATTATTGCTATCATAGAAATTATTCCAACTTTATATAATGAAGAATTTTCATAAAAATTATCACTTGGTAAATAATAATCTACTAACATCGATATTATTATTCCCAAAACTATAAAAAGTAAACATATAAAAATAGGAAAAGGGAAATTATATTTTATACAAAGTAATGATAATGATTCTGGAATAAGATCTATTACTGATATAATAAACATTACGCCACTAGCAAAAGCTAAGCTTGCACAGATAAATTTATTTGTATTTTTAACTTTTATAAAAATTAAAATATTTCCAATTAATGTAGAAAAACCAGCAATAAAAGTTAATAAGAAAGGCATAGTTACATTATTCATATTTTCACCCTAATAAAATATATGAATTTAAAAAATTTTATATTTCAAAAATTTTCCTATTTATATAAATACTATTTAATAAAAGCATCTATCAAAATTAACATTTTTTAACTAACATATTCTATTTATTTAATTTTATAATAATAATGTAGTCTTGTGAATAGAAAGGAAGAGAGATATGATTTCAAAAATCAAAAAAATGTGTCTGCTTCTTTTGATTTCACTTACTCTACTACCTAATAGTGCCTATGCTTATTCTGATTACATTATTGCATCAGGTAAAAATATAGGTATAGAACTTAATGCTACAGGTATTATTATTGTCGGAACTTACGATGTAGGAAATAGTAGCCCTGCTAAAGAAGCTAAATTACAAACTGGTGATAAAATTATTAAAATTAATGGCACTAAAGTTAATAGTATTGCTGAAATGATTAATGCAATTAATGCTACTAAACCTAGTGGTAATGTCAATATTAAAGTTACTTATCTACGTGGCTCTAAAGAATTTGATACTACTCTTTCTTTAATCAAAGATAAGGACGATGTTCTTAAAACTGGACTATATGTAAAAGATAGTATAAATGGTGTCGGTACTCTTACTTTCATCGATCCGAATACTAAATTATATGGTGCTTTAGGTCATGAAATAATTGAAAAATCAACGGGACAAAAGTTAGAAATTAAATCTGGTAAAATCTATGAATCGACAGTAACAGGAATTGTAAAAAGTAATGATGGTAATCCTGGAGAAAAAAATGCTAGATCTGATAGTTCAAAAGTTTATGGAAATGTAAATGAAAATACTACTTCTGGTATATTTGGTAAATATACTAGTGATATTCCTTCGGAAAAGCTTTATAAAGTTGCTAATGAAGAAGAAGTTAAACTTGGTGAAGCTTCAATTCTAACTGTTGTTGAAAATGATACAGTATCTGAATTTAAAATTAATATTTTAAAAATAAACGACAATAAAAATTCTAACAAAAATTTATTATTCGAAATAGTTGATGAGAATTTATTAAATATCGCTGGTGGTATTGTTCAAGGTATGAGTGGTAGTCCTATTATTCAAAATGATTACATTATTGGTGCAGTAACGCATGTTGTTGTAGATGATACTAGCAAAGGATACGGAATATTTATTACAACAATGTTAGAAGAAGCAGAAAATTAGGAAAAGTAGTACATTTAGTACTACTTTTGTGATTATATATATTTAATTTTTAATTAAAGTTTTTTTCTTTTTAGTATAAGCATCTTTTATACCATTTTGATAATAATCAATTGTCATATCTATTTTATTAGATTTACCATAGAATAAATTCTTTTCTTCTTCAGTTAAAGCAAATAAAGAGACAAACCTTATTATTCGATCTTCATTTGTTATTTGTAACATATAGCTAATTATTTCTTCACGAGTTAAATATTTTATTATTTCTAAATCTGACACACTATACATATCGTAGTAACCATTATAATCATCATATCCATTATCTATTATACCACTACCTACTACTTTAGCAATAAGTACATTTCCTACTTGACGATTATCATTAGTTAATCCAAAACGAATTGTATCTTCTAATCTTTTTGAAAAATGATATCCATTACCATTTATACCAAATTTAATTTCACCATCACAATGATATTTTCCTATTTCAAAAATTTTACCATAAATATTTGTACCATCTTCAGCAAAGGATTTATATCCAGAAATTTTTATAATTTTATTATCTTTATTAATCATATTTTCCTCCATATATTTAAATATAAATAATATATAAGAAAAGAAAATCATAATATTATATGTTTAATATATGATTTTCCCTTTTTATTCTATTATATACTTCCAATTTTATTAAATGGCCAAAATCTAAAAACAGCTTTACCCTGGATTTCTTCTTCTTTTATTAATCCTACTCTTCTACTATCTTTAGATATTTCTCTATTGTCTCCTAAAACAAGATAATATCCTTCTGGGATTGTGTCATATGGACATTTAAAAAAATTAGCTTTTGTATTACCTGATCCTGCTAAACAAATATCATCTAAATCAAAATCATTTGTAATACCATTACCATATTTATCTTCGACCAAATTACCATTTACATAAAGATTATTATTGTAATAAAATATTTTTTCTCCAGGTAATCCTATTACTCTTTTAATAATCCATTCATCATCTTTTATTACTACAATGTCAAATCTTTTTATATCATGAATTTTATAACTTATTTTACTTAATAATAACAACTCATCACTGTGAAGATATGGCACCATTGAATCTCCTACTACTGTAATGGGAGTTACAATAAAAACTCTTATTAAAATTACTGTTAGTAATATTATTATATAAGGTAACATTTCTTTTAATATTTTTTTCATATACTTATCTTCACCTTCATTTTTTATTATACCATTTATATTATAATATGTAAAGAATGGCAAATATATTTTTTAACTTTATATTTTAAAAAATATTTATAATAAAAAGTAGTTGTTTTTCTTAAAAAAATTATTTTTATTAAAAATTAAGCATAACAATATTTGGAAAAAATATTAATAAAAATCCTAAAATTACTAATATTAATCCACCTACTACTTTAGAAATTTTACCATATTTAGTTGATAATCCTGTTATTTTTAATGTAAATAATGAAATTAAAAAGACAATAATATCATCAATCATAAAAAATAGTATATAAAGAAGAATATAAGCTATTTCAGAAAATTTGGAAAGATTATTCATAGATAAAATTTCAGTAAACATAAGTGGTAATCCTGCGGAACAAGCTAGTTCAATTATATTTACTCCTATTGCTAATGCAATAACTCCTCCTAATGCTATCCAAATATTTTTTTCTTTAGTAAATTTTTTGATTCGTTCAAAAATTTTATTTCTTTTTTTATCATCAGTAACAGTACATCCATCATCTTTTTTTCTAAATGAATTTATTAAATTAAATAATCCTAAAATAATTGCTATTATACCTATTATACATCTTACAAATACAACACTAGTTAAAATTTTTGAAACATTAAGCCACGCTAACATTAAAAGAAAATAAGCAAAAGCTGAGGCAAATAGAAAAGCAAATCCTAAAATCATCATTTTCTTTTTATCATGCATTCCTATTAACATACTTATTAAAAATAATAGTATCCACATTGCACAAGGATTAAAGCCATCAATTAATCCAATTAATATGGCTATTAATGGCAAAGTTAAATTTTTTGTCTCTACTTTACCTACTAATGGAAGATCAAAAGAATAATTTCCATAGTCTTCCATATATTCTTCAAACTTTATATCATTTTCATTTTTAGGAAGTGTTGGTAAAGGTATATTTCCAATAAAAGTACCTACTTTATCTTCATAACCATATTTTGAATAATATTCAATTGCTGCGGTAAAACTTTTTTTAGAATTTTCATCACTAAAACCAACAAAAGTTTTTTCTCCAATTATTGTAAAAGGTACTCCACTTACTTTAATTTGTAATAAATTAGCAACATCATCAAATAGTTTTTTATTTTCTTCACTACCTATTTCATATTTATATATTTTAATATTGGAATATTCTTCATCTAATTTATCTAATAATTTTATTTCTTTTTGACAATGAGGGCAACTTTCTTGATGAAATAAATAGATATTTACTAAATTATCTTCTTCTGCCATAGCCGAAGGAATAAATAAGATTGTAACTATTAAAGCAAAAAATATATAAATTATTTTCTTCATAGATTTACCTCTATAAAACTTTTAATATCTTTTTCTTTCTTTTCACCTATTAATCTATCTTTTTCGACTAAATTATCATCACATACAATAAGAGCAGGTAAAATATTACCAATATTATATTTTTTTACTATTTCACTATCTATATCGTAATCATAACTTATAATGTCTAAATTATATTCTTTAGCAATCTTATTTATTCTTTGATTCATAATAATACAAGCAGGACACCATACTGCTCCTATTTTAATTAGTTTCATTTTAAATTTAACCTCCTATATGCATTATCAAATTCTTTTAAGAAAATATTTACCTCTTCTTCTGTAGTTAAATAAGAAAGACTTATTCTAAGAGAAGACATTGCATAATTATTGTTTTTAGTAACTGCATAGACACTATTTGATATACTACCAGGTGTTGAACAAGCACTTTTTGTAGATATATATATTTCTTTTTCATCAAGAGCATGTATAAAAGTTTCTGATTTTATTTTATTTAAACTAAAATTTATCATAAACGGTATAGATTTATCTGTACTATTAATATGAACTAAATCATAACTAGATAGTTTTTCTTTTACTTTTTTACTTAAATTATCTACATAGTTATAATTATCTTTTACTTTAGGAATAATTATTTCTAATGCTTTCATAATTGATGCTATTAAAGCAAGACATGGTGTTCCACTTCTATATATAGTTGTAGATTTTCCTCCGTGAATAAGTGGTGTAAGAGAAATATTTTCTTTTTTTATTAATAATCCTATTCCTTTAAGTCCATAAATTTTATGTGCTGATATACTAGCTATATCAACGTTAGTAAAATCAGTTTCTATCTTACCAACTGCTTGAGTAAAATCTGAATGAAATATACATTTAGGATAATCTTTTAACATTTTTCCTATTTCATTTATAGGCTGTCTTATTCCAAGTTCACTATCTACAGCACATATACTAACTAATATTGTATCATCTCTTATAAGATTTTTTAAAGCAGAAATATCTACTGTTCCATCTTCTTTTAAAGGAGCATAATCTACTTCATATCCTTCTTCAATTAAAAAATTTAATGGTGCAATAATACTAGAATGTTCTAATGGAGTGGTAATAATATGTTTACCTCTATTTTTGTATTTATATGCAATTCCTTTTATTGCCATATTATTAGATTCACTAGCTGAAGAGGTGTATATTATTTCACTACTTTTTACTTTTAATAATTTAGCTATTTTATCTGTTAAATATTCTTCTAAATTTTTAGATTTAATTCCTAAACTATGTAATGAATTAGAGTTTCCTACATAATCTAAAGATACTTTATTAAATATATCTAATACTTCTTTATTTACGGGTGTTGTTGCAGAATAATCTAAATAAATCACTTTATCACCTAACTTTCTTTTTCTATTTCTATTTTATCATAAATAAATATAATTTTAAATAAACTAATAATTAAATAACTAAACTTATCGTTTATTTATCTAATTATTATAATTTTTCATTTGTTTACATATCTTTAAAAACTTATTTAAACTAACTAATTTACAAAATAGAAAAAATAAGGTACAATTATATATGTGATACAAAATGAAAAAAATATTAATTAAACTTATCGAAATATATCAAAGTATTCCAGGATCTTTTCATAATTATTGTAGACATTACCCTACTTGTTCTGAATATACTAAAGAAGCTATTTCATATTATGGAGCTTTAAAAGGAACTTATTTAGGTATTATTAGAATTTTAAAATGTAATCCTTTTGGAACTTATGGTTATGATCCTGTAATTAAGAAGGAGGAGAAATGAAATTTTTTAAATTTTTGATACTTTTTGTATTATCTTTGACTTTATTAACAGGGTGCGTTTTTAAAAGAGATACGATGGAAAATATTGATATTTATACAACTATATACCCACTTAATTATTTAACTACTTATTTATATGGTGATTATGCTAAAATACATAGTATTTATCCTAGTGGTGTTACTGTTGAAGATTTTAATTTATCTGATAAAAAAATAAGTGAATACTCTAAAAGTGATTTGTTTATTTTTAACGGTCTTGATAAAGATAGAGATTATGCTGTTAAAATGATTAATGAAAATGAAGACTTGAAAATAATTGATACTTCAATTAGTGTTAGTTATGATTATTCTGTCTTTGAATTATGGCTTAATCCTAATAATTATTTGATGATGGCTCAAAATATTAAAGATGGACTTAGTGAATATATTTCTAATCCATATATTAATGAAGAAATAGAAAAAAAATATGAAGATTTAAATAAAGATTTATCAAAACTTGATGCTAATTTAAAAGAAGCAATTAAGTATGCTAATTATGATACTATAGTAGTAGATAATGATGCTTTTAAATTTTTAGAATCTCTTCTTACTGATAAACCTTTTAATGTTATATCCCTTGATGAAACTGAAGTAACTACTATTACTTATACTGTCATGAATGGTGATACTTTAGATAAAATTGCTAGTGATAATAATACTACTAAAGATGAGATTATAAAACTTAATAATCTTGAAAATGAAATTATAACTCCAGGTCAAATTCTTCAAATCAATGTTAAAGCAGTTTCTGCTAATGCTTTAAATAAAGTTAAAAAATTAATATCAGATGGTGATATTAAATATATATATTCTTTAAATGCTAATATAACTGATAATAATCATCCAAATAGTGTAATTAATGATCTTTTAAAAGAAAATAATGTTGAATTAATTACTTTAAATTCTATGAATACTATTGATGGAAATGTAACTAATTCTAATGAGAATTATTTGACTATTATGAATAATAATATTGATTTATTAAAAAAAGAATTATATAAATAAAAAGTAATGATTATAATATTTTAATCGTTACTTTTTTAAAATAATCCTCCCTGTTTTATACCTAAGTGTTTATAAGCTTTTTCTGTGGCCATTCTTCCTCTACTAGTTCTTTTTAGTAAGCCATTTTGAAGTAAATATGGTTCATATACATCTTCAATTGTACCAGCTTCTTCACCAATAGAGGATGCTATTGCTTCTAAACCTACTGGACCACCATTATATTTTTCAATTATTGTTTTAAGTAAATTATAGTCCATTTCATCTAAACCTATTTTATCTATTTTTAATCTATCTAAAGCTTTTCCAACTATATCTTTAGTAATTTGTCCATATCCTTCGACTAAAGCAAAGTCTCTAACTCTTTTAAATAATCTATTACATATTCTAGGTGTTCCTCTACTTCTTTTTGCTAGTTCATATGCTGCATCATCATCTATTTCTGTTTTTAGTACTCTACTAGTTCTTTTGACTATATTATATAATTCTTCTTCTGTATAATAATTAAGTTTAGATATTATTCCAAATCTATCTCTTAATGGACTTGATAAATCACCTAGTCTTGTTGTAGCACCTACTAAAGTAAAATTAGGTAAATTTATTCTAATACTTCTTCCACTTCCTTCTCCTCCGATTACAATATCAAGGTAAAAGTCTTCCATTGCAGAATAAAGTATCTCTTCAATAAATCTTGGTATTCTATGTATTTCATCTATAAATAATATATCATTTGGTTCAAGCGTTGAAAGTATTGCTGCTAAATCACCAGTTTTTTCAATTGCAGGTCCAGAAGCAGTTTTTATATTACTTCCCATTTCATTAGCTATAATATATGCAAGTGTTGTCTTTCCTAATCCTGGTGGTCCATATAAAAGTACATGATCCAATGCTTCTTCACGTATAAGTGCTGATTTTATAAATACTCTTATGTTTTCTTTTGCTTCACTTTGTCCTATATAATCATCTAAAGTATCTGGTCTTATACTTTTTTCTTCATCTTCTTCAGTTATTACTTCTGGTGAAACAAGTCTATCTTCCATTTTATATCACATCCTAATTTTTGTATTAATTTTATGCTAACAAAATTATATCAATTGCTTTTAAATTAGTCAATGTCTTAAACAAAGGAATGTGATATTTTTTTTGTTATTTTTAATTACATTGCACTTTCTATTCTAAATGGATTGGTTATTTCTCCTGTTCCATATTTTAAAGAATCAGATTTTAATGAAATAACAGGTCTTACATCATAACTAGCATTCCAATCATTAAAATACCCAGATGCATCAATTAAGCTTATATCTATTTGATTATTAACGGTTGTCCACCAAAGTGGTGTCATTGTCCAATAACTAAATCCTGTATATAGATAATAAAATCTATTGGCATTTTGCCCTATTATATTTGGATTATAAGGTACCGTACCAGCAAATCCTGCTTCATCTGCTGTTATTAATCCTATTGGATAAGTTAATGCTCCATTTCCAATATCATCATTTACTGTAAATTTATCATTATCTTGTGGACACTTAAATGTAGGAGTTGAATACATTCTATTATAAAATGCATAACGTGATTGTGTAGTTCCATATCCATAATTTTCTTTACTTTGATAACTTACTAAACCTCTATCATTGCAATATGCTCCATATGTTTTTAAAGACTTGTAAATCAAGACTTTTTATAATTTTACAATG
>CANPWS010000019.1 GCA_947584955.1 uncultured Bacilli bacterium
TATTCCCCATAAAAAATACAGTAATGCTGATTTTGGTATTGAAACATATATTAGTTTAATAGATAAAGATAATGATGGTATTGATGATCAAACGGATATATTGAATAATGTTCGTAAATATATAGCAACAAATCCAAAATATAAAAGTAAATATTATGCGAGTGGTTATCCAGATGATGGATACGGTGTTTGTACAGATGTAGTTGCTTTTGGATTAAAAGGTGCTGGATATGACTTAATGGAATTAGTAAATGAAGATATAAAAAATAATAGAAATAATTACAATATTGATACAATAGATAAAAATATAGATTTTAGAAGAGTTCAAAATTTGAAAATATATTTTGAAAATAATGCTATTTCTCTTACAACTGATGTTTATGATATTGAAAATTGGCAAGGTGGAGATATAGTAATATTTCAAAATCATATTGGAATAGTATCGAATAATAGAAATAAAGATGGTGTTACTTTTATTATTCATCATGCTAATCCATTTCAAAAATATTATGAGGAGGATATTTTAGAATCAAGAGATGATATAATAGGACATTATAGAATGAGTTAGATAAATTACAATTTATGAGGCAAATCGGCAAATCATGTAATATAGAAGATTTGCTTTTTTCATGGTATAATTATATGGCGAGTAGGAAGTGATTATTTTGAAAACAATCTTGATCGTTGAAGATGATAAAGATATAAATGAAATGTTACAAAAGGTATTAAAAATAAATGGATACAATATTAAATCTGCATATTCTGGAACAGAAGCCTTACTTCTTCATAATAGTGATGTGGATTTAATAATTTTAGATTTAATGTTGCCTGGCAAGAGTGGAGAAGAAATTATTAATGAATTAAAGAAAACAAAAAATGTTCCAGTTATTGTTACGAGTGCTATTAATGATATAGACACAAAGTTAGATTTATTTAATTTAGGTGCAGACGATTATGTAACAAAACCATTTAATAATGATGAGTTACTTGCACGTATTAAAGTTCATTTAAAACATAATTCTAGAAATCAAGATGAAGTATTAAAAATAGGTGATATAGAATTAAATCCAAAAACTTATAAAGTCGTATGCAATGGTTTAGATATTACTTTGTCTAAAACAGAATTTGAAATATTAAAATTATTGATGAAAAATAATAATCAGGTTGTAACAAAGAGTGTTCTATTCGATACAATTTGGGATACGATGGATTCTGCTGATGAAAATACCCTTAATGTTCATATTAGTAAAATTAGAAACAAACTAAAAAAAGCTAATCCAAATAAAGATTACATAGAAACTATTTGGAGTGTTGGATATAAATTTAAAAATTAAGGAAAATTTAAGGATTGTGTTAAGAGTTTTTTAACACTTTTTTTGTATAATGGTATCAGAAAGGGAGATGTATATGCAAGAAATAGTGTTGCAAACAAATAATTTAACTAAAAAATATAAAGATTTTGTGGCTTTAGATAATGCTAGTATAACAATTCACAAAGGTGATATTTATGGACTTATTGGTAGAAATGGTGCTGGTAAAACCACATTAATGAAAACCATCACAACTTTAACAAATAAAACAGGAGGAAGTTTTTCTTTGTTTGGTAGTGAAGAAGAACTAACTGAATCTAAAAGAAGAATTGGATGTTTAATTGAAAGTCCTGCATTTTTTGATAATCTAACTGCTTATCAAAACTTAAAATATTATTCCATTCAAAAAGGAATTGTAGATGAAAAACAAATTGATAAAGTTTTAAAAACAGTAGATTTGTATAAAGAAAGGAATAAAAAATTTAAAAAGTTTTCTCTAGGTATGAAGCAAAGATTAGGTATTGCTTTTGCTATATTAGATAATCCAGATTTTATTATTTTAGATGAACCTATTAATGGACTTGATCCGATTGGTATTAAAGAAATAAGGGATACGCTAAAAAGATTAAACGAGGAAGAAAAAATCACTATTTTAATATCTAGTCATATTCTATCCGAATTATATTTAATTGCGAATCATTTTTGCTTTATTGATAAAGGAAGAATTATTAAAGATGTATCAAAAGAAGAGCTTGATTTAGAATGTAGTAAATGTATTGTAATAAGAACTAAAGATGTTAAGAAAGCAACTGTTGTATTGGAAAAAGAATTATCTACTACAAATTATAAAGTCATTGATAATACAGAAATAAGGCTTTATGATTATTTAGAAAACTCTGCCAAAGTAAATAAAACATTATTATCAAATGATATTGAGATAATGGGGATTTATGAATCTGGAATTTCATTAGAAGATTATTTCGATTCTTTAATAAAGGAAGGTGCTAAATAATGTTAAATATCATTAAATCAGATTTATATAGAGTATTTAGAGGAAAGGCAATTTATATTGCTATAATATTTATACTTTTTTTAGCAGCAGTTAGTTGTTTTTCGATGAGTCCAGGTCATATTGGTATTACAACATCAAGTGATGAACAACCTTTAGTTAAAGATGAAGAACTATTAGAAAAAGTATATGAAACAGATTCAATCTTGGAAACAAGAGAACTTATGAAAGAATATGGAGCATATCCACTTGATAAATCACAACTTGGTGCTAATGCTAATCTTTATTACTTTTTTATCATTGTTGTTGTGATTGTGTTAGTTACAGACTTATCTAATTCTACAGCTAAAAATACATTATCATCAGCAATTTCAAGAAAAAAGTATTATATGTCTAAATTAATTACCTGTATAGGTTTAGGTACATTCTTAGTTTTAATTAATAATTATGGTAGTTATATTATAAATTTAATAATGAATGGACAGGAATTTTCAGCAGGAATTTTAGAGATAACTAAACTAACAATACTACAATTACCAATTTTATATGGTATAATTAGTATGTTAGTATGTATTGGTTTTTGTTTTAGAAAAACAGGAACATTTAATAGTATTACAATACCATTAATTATGGTGATACAATTAGTTTTTATGGGAGTGGCAACATTATTCCACTTTGATGCAAATAATATTTTAAATTATGAATTTCAATATATTATAGGTAATTTAGTATCAAATCCAAGTAATACATACATACTTAAAACTTTAGTTTTGGCTGTATTCTATATTATAATATTTAATGTAATTGGATATAGAGTATTTAGAAAAACAGAAATAAAGTAGAAAGGTAGTGAGCGTATGGAAATAATATTAGTAATTTTTGTTATTATTATTTTATTTCTAGTTTGCTATCTTTTTTTTATGAAAATGGAATTAAGAAGGATAAAAAAAGAATTAGATTTAGTTTTATCGAGGAAAACAAATGGATTAGTTCATACTGAATTTACATCAAAAGAAATTCATGATTTGGTAGAATGTATTAATACTCATTTAACTGAAATAAAAAGTAAGGAGAGTAAGTTAGAAAGAAAGAATGCTAATTTTGTTAAAATGATAAGAAATATATCTCATGATTTACGTACTCCTTTAACTTCCTCTTTAGGATATGTTAGTTTAATGTTAGAATCTGATATATCAGAGCAAGAAAAGATTAAGAATCTTAAAACAGTGGAAGAAAGATTATTAAGATTATCAGAATTAATAGATTCATTCTTTGAATTTTCTAAAATACTTTCCAATAACCAAGTTATAGAATTAGATGAAATCAATTTAGTTGCAGTAATAGAAAAAGCCATTTCTAATCATTATGAAGATTTTTCTAAAGATAATAGAATAATCAATTTTAAAACGAGTCAAAGAAATGTTAATATTAAGTCTAACGAATTAATGCTTACAAGAGTGTTTGATAATTTAATTAGAAATGCTTATAAACATAGTAATGGAAATTTAGATATAGAAGTTAATAAAAATAATGATAAAATCAAAATAAAATTCATTAATGATTTACTATATAATGATTTAGACGTGGAGCGAATTTTTGATGAATTTTATACAGTTGATATATCTAGGACAAAAGGGAATACTGGTTTAGGACTTGCTATTGCAAAAGAATTTGTAGAACAATTAAAAGGAAAAATAAATGCTGAGAAGAAGAACAATAAGTTAAGAATTACTATTATATTTTAAAAAAATTAATTTAATCCATAATAAGATTATCAAGTTAAAAATGGTAATCTTTTTCTTTTACTTACAAAACTGTAATTTTATATCTTATTAATATATTTTATAATATTATCAGAGAGGAGAAATTTATATGGAAGTTTTAAAATTAGAAAATGTAAAAAAGTATTATGGTGTTAATACGAATATTACAAAAGCAGTAGATGGAATTTCATTTAATGTAGATGAAGGTGAATTTGTCGCTATCATGGGAGCAAGTGGCTCTGGTAAAACTACATTGTTAAATTGTATTTCTACTATTGATAATGTTACTGCTGGACATATCTATGTTGGTGGTAAAGATATTACCGAAATCAAAGAAGATGATATGGCAGATTTTAGAAAAGAAAATTTAGGCTTTATTTTCCAAGATTTCAATTTATTAGATACTTTAAGTATAGAAGAAAATATTTCTTTATCTTTAATTATCAACAATGAAGATCCAAACGAGGTTGATAAAAAGGTAAAAGATATTGCATCTAAATTAGGAATTGCAGATGTTTTAAAGAAGTTTCCTTATGAGGTATCAGGAGGACAGAAGCAAAGGTGTGCTTGTGCGAGAGCTTTAATTAATCACCCCAAATTAATCTTAGCAGATGAACCAACTGGAGCTTTGGATTCTAAATCTTCAAGAATGCTTTTAGAAACAATGGACGATATGAACGATAAGTTAAAAGCAACAATACTTATGGTTACGCATGATTCATTTAGTGCAAGTTTTTGTAAAAGAGTTCTATTCTTAAAAGATGGTAAAATCTTTAATGAAATAGTACGTGGTAATAAGACAAGAAAAGAATTTTTTGATGAAATAATTGACGTTCTAACACTTCTTGGAGGAGATGTTGGAAATGTTAAGTAAATTAGCTTTAAGAAATGTTAAACGTAGTAGCCGAGATTACATTATATATTTAATTACTATTACGATAGCATTTTCGCTTATGTTTGCTATGAATTTAGTATCATGGTCTGATGCGGTTGTAAATATTTCAGAAAACATGGATACCTTTAAGAGTGTAATTATATTTGTTAATGTTATTATTGTTTTTGTTATTTGTTTTTTGATTAACTATACTACTAAATTTATGTATGAAAAACGAAGTAAAGAATTTGGAACGTATATGTTACTGGGAATAAAAAAGAAAAAAATATCTAAAATATTTTTACTTGAAAATATAATTCTTGGTTTTATTGCTTTATGTTTAGCAATCCCTTTGGGATTTATATTTAGTCAGTTTATATCACTTTTCATTGTAAAAGTATTAGAGTTTCCTCAAACGATTTTTATTGAATTTAATTTAATGTCGTTTATATTGTTGTTTATTTATTTTGTAGCTATATATTTACTGGTATTGTTCTTTGCATATAGAAGAATAAAAAAAGTAAAAATATATGATTTATTATATTTAGAAAAGAAAAACGAAGAAAAAGTAATTAAAACGAAGAAAAGCCGAACTATCATCTTTGTTATTAGTATTTTAATAGGTATAGGTGCATTTTTAATTTGGAATACACAGATTCGCCCTGATATTGTCCAAGATAGTTCTGTATTAACGTATTTAATGATAGGTATTGTACTATTTATAATAAGTATTTATGGTGTAATGTTTAGTCTATCTGATTTTCTACTTTCTTTAGTTTTAAAAAATAAAAAAATTAAATATAGGAAAGATAATCTATTTATAGCAAGATCATTTTCTTCTAAAGCTAGAACAATGGGCATGACACTTGGTACACTTGGAGTTTTAATCATGTTTACATCTTTATTTCTTAATTTTTCGAGTTTAAATAAAGGACTTTATGATTCTATTATTGAAACAACAGCTCCTTTTGATATATCTTTATTTTTTGAAAATAGAGATACCGTATTAAAAGCATATAATATAATAGAAGAAGATTATACGATTCAGGATAGTATTATATATGATATATATTTAGATTCAAACAGTAATATTGAAAAACTACTTCCGTCATATTCCTATAAAGAGAATCCAACAGATTATATTATGAAGATAAGTGATTATAATAAACTTTTGAATATGAAAGGAAAAAGTGAAATAACTTTAAATAACGATGAGTATTTATTAGTAATAGAAACAGCTGGATTATCTTTAGTACAAACTGATTCTATAAAAGATATAACTTTATCAAATGGAAATACACTTCATCAAAAAGATATAACTACGGAATTATTCTTTTATGGCTTATCTAATCAAGGTTATGCTTTGATTGTTCCTGATAATGCAGTTAGTAATCTAAATGTTTATGAAACATTTATGTCTGTTGATACAAAAGAAGATACGACAAAAGACTATGAGGAAATTTTGAATAATAAGCTCGAATCTGATTTATGTGTATTAGATGAAAACGGACAAGAAGAATGTCATTATTACCGTACTACTGTTAAGGGAGCAGTTATTGAAACATCTAATATTATGGTAGCAATAGTTACAGCAATTTGTGTTTATATGTCATTTATATTTGTAGCTATTGTTGGAACAATACTTGCTATTCAATCATTAAGTGATAGTGCAAAATATCAATACAGATATACAATATTAAAAAGGCTTGGAGTAAAAGATGATAAACTTTATAAGACAATTAGAAAACAATTATATATTTTATTTGGTATGCCAGCTATTTATCCAATAATTATTAGTTTTATAACTGTTTATTTACTGAATAGAATTTATGCACCATTATTACCAAGTTCTACTATATATTTAACCTATTTCCTTGTAAGTATTATGATATTTTTACTAATATATTCTATTTACTTTATTGCAACTTATTTTGGATTTAAAAGAAATATTGATAAGAGTTAGAGAGTAATGTAATCTAACTCTTTTTATAGTATAATATTTATAGAAATGTGGTGATGTTATGAATATTATAATTGTTGAAGATGATCCTATTATTAGAGAAAAACTATCTATTCTTTTAAAGGATAATGGATATGAAACTACTTTGATTAATGAGTTTGATAATATTATAGATAATTTGTTAAAAGAAAATGCTGATCTCATTTTGCTTGATATTAATTTACCATATATGGACGGTTTTGATATATGCAAAAAATTAAAAGAAAAAACAAATATTCCCATTATTTTTGTTACAAGTAGAGATACAGCAGAAGATGAAATAAAAAGCATACAAGTTGGTGGCGTTGATTTTATAACAAAGCCATATAATAAAATTGTTTTACTTGAAAAAATCAAAAGAGCATTAAAATTAAATAATCCTATTAATTTTAGAGAACTAACTAAAAACGGTTATACTTTGGACTTGCATTTATCCATCTTGAAATATCAAGATAAGGAAATAGAATTAACACGTAACGAGTTTCGTATTCTTTATTATTTCTTCACTAATTCGGGAAGACTTATTACTAAAGATGAATTATTAGAAAAACTTTGGAATGATAAGTATTATTTAGATGATAATATTTTATCAGTAAATATTAATCGTTTAAGAAATAAAGCAAAAGAGATAGGAATTACTGACTTTTTAACAAATATAAGAGGAAAGGGATATAAACTATGAAATTGTCGAGTTATTTAGAGAATAAAATATTTTATATTCTATTTCAAATATCAACCATCATTGTATTATCAGTTTTATTAGGTTTTGCTGAAATACCATTATTTTATATTGCTTTAATTGATATTATTTTATTAGTTCTACTAATTAGTTATTTATTTTGTGATTATCATTTCCAAAAGAAAAAATATTTGCAAATTACTGATTTAGTTGATGCTTTAGATGAAAAGTATTTTATATCAGAGATAATTCCTAAAAGTAGTAATGTAGAAAATAAGGCATATATCTATGCTTTAAAACAAGCAACAAAATCAATGAATGATAAGATAAGTAAATTGGAACAAGAAAATTTAGATTATCGAGAATATATAGAAAGTTTTGCTCATGAAATTAAAACACCAATTTCGGCATTATCTTTATCATTTGATAATAGTAAAGATAAAATATCAAAAAAAGAATTAAATAAAATTGATATGTATGTAGATCAGATTTTATATTATGCACGAAGTGAGAATCCAGAAAAAGATTATTTTATAAAAGAACTAAACTTATCCGATGTTATTCATAAAGTTTTATTAAAATATAGGGTATATATACTGGATGAAAAAATATCAGTACAAGTGAATCATTTAGAAAAGAAAATATATAGTGATGAGAAATGGTTAATATTCATTGTTTCACAAGTCATTCAAAATTCAATTAAATATATGAATAAGAAAGATAAAAGGATTGAGATAAATGCAAGTGAAAATAAAGATAATGTGATATTATCTATAAAGGACAATGGCTGTGGAATCAAAGATAGTGATTTATCTAGAGTATTTGAAAAGAGTTTTACTGGTAGTGATAGAACTAAATCAAAATCTACTGGTATTGGTTTATATCTTTCTAAAAAGATTTGTAATAAGTTAGGACTTGAAATCAATATATATTCAAAGTACAAAGAAGGGACTAAAGTTGAAATTATTTATCCGAAAAGTAATTTTAATAAAATGGATTAAAGCTACTAATTTAGTAGTTTTTTTAATTTCTATATTGTATGGTATTGACAAACTGTTATAAAGTGTTATAATTAGAACATAACAGATGAAACAGTGAGGTGAAAAAATGAATATTATTATTACTAATAGTAGTGGTATTCCAATATTTGAACAAATAGAGAATGCCATAAAAGAAGCAATTTTTTCTAACGAACTTAAAGAAGGAGAAATGTTACCATCTGTAAGAAGTTTAGCCAATGATTTGAAAATAAGTTTTTTGACTGTTAAACGTGCTTATGATGAATTAGAAAAAGCAGGTTTTATTAAAACAGTGCAAGGAAAAGGAAGCTATGTATCACCTAAAAATTTGGATTTAATCAAAGAAGAGAAATTAAAAGAAGTTCAGGATTATATAGAAAAGATTTATGAAGTATCTAAACTTTCTAATATTTCTAAAGAGGAAATTAGTGAATTATTTAAAATGATTTTTGAGGAGGAATTGTAGATGAATAATATTGAAATTAAAAATGTTACTAAAAAGTATGATGGATTTTTATTAGACAAAATAAGTTTTGATGTTCCAGCTGGCTCTATTGTAGGTTTAATTGGGGAAAACGGTGCTGGTAAAACGACAACAATTAAGTCAATATTAAATATTATAAAATCAGAAGGTACTGTAAAAATATTTAATAAAGATATTAATCAAAATGAAAAAGAAATAAAACAAAATATTGGTGTAGTATTAGATGATAGTTTCTTATCTACTTATCTAACACCTAAATATATAAATTCAGTTATGAAAGAGTTTTATAAAAACTGGGATGAAGAAAAATACAATAAATTGTTAAAGCAATTTGGTTTACCAAGTGACAAATTAATTAAAGATTTTTCAAGTGGTATGAAGATGAAATTAAAAATTGCAACAGCTATTTCACATAATCCAAAACTTTTAATACTAGATGAGCCTACAAGTGGATTAGATCCTGTTGTTAGAAATGAAATACTTGATATATTTAGAAAATATATTGAAGAAGATGAAACAAGATCAATTTTATTATCTTCACACATCACTACTGATTTAGAACATATTTCTGATTATATAATTTTTATTGATAGAGGTAAAACAATTTTAAATGTTCCAACAAATGAATTGTTAGAAAATTATGGTATTATTAAATGTAGTAAAGAAGAGTTTGCAAAGATTTCTGAAGATGATTATATCAGTTATAGAAAAAGTAAATATCAATATGAGGTACTTACATCGGATAAGAATAAGATTAAAAAGAAATATAATATTAGTTCAATAGATAAGCCATCTATTGAAGATATAATGTTATTTTATATAAGAGGAGAAAGATAGTTATGATAAAAGGATTATTAAAAAAGGACTTATACAATTTAGCAAGTTATAAAACCACATTAATTATTGTTGTATTGTTTTGTGGTATTGCGATAATCGGTACTGATGCAATATACTGGGGTTCAGTAGTGATTGGAATTATAGTTGGTATGATTTCTTTATCAACATTTAGCTATGATGAAATGTCAAAATCTAATAAATATATTTTAACTTTACCAGTTACTAGAAAAGAAATTGTTTTAGAAAAATATGTTTTGGCTATTGGAGCAACTATCTTAGGTGGGATACTTGGGTTTATAGTAACATTATTAGTTGGTAATGTTATGAATTATTTAAGACCAGATAATTTGATAGATATAAACATTGAAACATTACTTGCTACATCTGTTGGAGGAATGTTTGGCATTTCTTTAATTCAGTCAATTCAAATTCCTAGTATCTTTAAATGGGGTGCTGAAAAAGGTAGAATACAAATGTTTATAGTATTATTTGTTCTAGTTATAATTGGAGCAATTGCAGGATTTCTTTTAAAGCAAGCAGGATTAAGTGTAGATATTGAAAAGTTAGAAAATATATTAAATAATTTCGGCTTAGTTGCACTTATTTTGCTATCATGTTTAATGTATTTTATAAGTTATAAAATTTCTTATAAGATATATAAAAATAAAGAAGAGTAATGAAGACTCGGTTATTTAATTTCCGAGTCTTTTCTTTTGCCACAAAGCCAATCAATAGATACTTTATAATGTTTCGCAAATTCAATTAAAGCATAGGTATGAATATACATTTTACCTAATTCACATTTAGAGTAGTTTGATTGATCTACATTGATGATATTTGCAACCTTTTCTTGAGTATGCTTATTTTTAGTTCTTATTTCCTTTAAATTATTACCTAAAACACTTTTATCAATTTTATCATTGATAACATCATATTTTTTGGTATTAGTAAGCCCACAAATATAATCTAAACTCACACCATAATAATTGCAAAAATCATTTAGTTTTGGGAGAATAATAGCATCAAGCCCATTTTCCCATCCAGCATAAGTTGATCTACTTACACCTAAAATACCAGCAAGTTCTTTCTGTGTATTCCCAAAGTAAGTTCTTATGTCTTTCATTCTTTCATATATCATATAACGACACCTCTAATATAATTTTCCCATTTAAAATAGAAATATTTAAAAAGTGTCGGTGTATTACCTAAAAACGTGATATAATAAGAACAGAAAGGAAGGATATAGTGTATTATTTAGATTTTAAAGATTACGTTCGAATTGTATTAAAATCCTTACTTGCATCATTAATAATAGTTCCCATTTTTCTTGAAATTTGTTTCTTAATAAAAACTAATATAGATTTTTCTTATTTTGTTTGTGATTCATGTGATATTCCGAGAGATTTAGCAATATCAGTTATGAGTATGGGGTTTGCTAATAATATGATATTTTTATTGAGTGTTTTTGAATTTGGAGTTATTTATTACTTATTTACTAAAATTAAAATGACAAAAATCTATACTATTGTTTGGGAATTTATGACAAATTTATGAAATGGGTTATAAATATCATATTTATGTGGTACAATTATTTACATAAGTCCAAATTAGTATTTGTGTAGTGAAAAGAGGATTTAGTATGCTAGAAGAAAAAAGAAAAAATATATTCAACTTGATGAAAGAATTACAAGATAAGCAACATAAGGAATTACACGAAGTAATATCAAAAATAGATAATGAAGTTAATTCAGATGATTTTTCACAAAATCATAGTAATAGGGATTTGAAAGATGTTTATATATTTAAAGATGATATTAATAAAGGTAATATCTCCTTTGGGTTATACTTAATAAATTATGAACACACCGATCCTATTGCTTTAGATAAAGATTATCAGCCGTTACCTTTAAATAAGAGATTATTATTTGAGTACGGTGCAGTTGTATCGTTCCCAGTTGGCAATTATGATTTAGATATTTCTGGAGTATTTGGTGGTATTGAGGAAGATAAAGAAACTGCAATAAATAAATACAATCAATTAAGACAATATATAAATATGATGTCTGAAGAAAAACTTTTAGATGCTATTGAAAAAAACATTTTAAAAGAGTTAAATTGTTAAAAAAGTGGTTATTTTAAAAGCGACATAAAAAAAGCATAAAACGACATGAAATAGACATGAAATAAACTTGACTCCATCTTGTCAAGTGGTATAATAATGTAAAATAAACAAATTATGCAAAGAGAGAGATTATTTCTTTGCTTTTTGTTTATTTTTTTAATAAAAACTATTGACACTTATTTCTAAAACCATTAGAATATAAGGCAATTTATTTGTTGATGTAATGGCAGATGCTATTATTAATAAAATTTAGAGTTGTTAGGGTAGAAAAAGCAGTATCATTTCTATTTTGAGAACAGTTACTGACTTTTTCGCCCTTTTTTTATGAAATGAGGTTATAAGATGATTTCTAGTAAAAAAGGATGTTCTTCAGCAGGCTGTTTAAGTGTAAATAGTTGCTATAATAATGCGAGTATTTTTAAAGTCTCTAAAAATAACGTATTAAGAATTATAAAGAGAGAAAGTTAAGGGCTTTTGCACCTCTAATTTTCTCTCTTTTATTTTATATTGAAAGGGTGGTTACTTTGAATACAAATTATGAACAATGTTACGAAGAAGAATATGCAGACAATTTTACATTAACAAAAGAAGAAATGGTAGGCTATGATATACTAGCGACTTATGAAAAAGTTATAGAAAAGTTAAGAGAACTAAAAATAGCTAGAAATAAGTTTATTAATGGCTATCATGTTAGATTAACTGCTAATTATAGACCAAGATTAGAACAATTCTCTAATAATGTTTCTGACCCTGTTGGTAAAGCAGTTGAATATAAACTTGATAGTGAGCAAGCCTATAATGAGTTTAATATTCAACTTAACAAATTATACTCTACAATGTCCAAAGAAGAAAATGCTTATATTAATGATTGTTTATTATGTGGTAAATCAGAAGCATCATTAAGGGCTAAATTTGATTTAGGTAGAGAAGCATTTAATACTATTAAGAATAGTGCAATTATTAGATTTGGTATCTATAATACTTGGAATTGTTACTATATATTTTTCAGCATTTAGAAGTGCAAAACGAGCATCAAAAGTATCTCCAATAGATTCTATTAGAAATAGTGCTAATATTAAGCTTAATGCTAAAAAATTAAAATCCCCTAAAATTATAAGAAAAATATTTGGCGTAGGTGGTGAAATATCTTATAAAAATATAAAAAGAAATAAAAAGAAATATAGAACTACTGTAATTTCTCTTGTTACATCAGTATTTGTATTTATAGGTTTATCAGCATTTATGAATATGACATTCGGTGAAGCAAAAGAAGAATTAGATTATTTAGAATATAATCTTGCTCTTACTACTTCTAGTGTTACAAATGAAAATTTGAATCATTTTATAAATACGACAACTTTTGATAATATTAATGAATCATCCATTATTAGATCTACTGATTTTATTTTTCAAAATGTTAAA
>CANPWS010000020.1 GCA_947584955.1 uncultured Bacilli bacterium
GGTGTTCTTCCCATACTAGTCATCATAGTTTTAATCATTTGCTCATTTATTGGTGGATTTTTCTTTAAATATTTTTTCATTGTATTTCTAGCTACTAAAAATCCTATTATAAATCCTGCAATTAATCCACCAACAACATATAATATATCAACTAACATACTTTTAACCTCCTATTGTTATTTAGTTACTAAATCATCAATTTCTTTTTCTTTCTTTATAACTTTATCTAACCAAAAATAATCTTTATTTATAAAATCACATATAAAAATATCATCATATAAATTATTAATATCTTTAAAAAAGATTGGATTACTAATATTTGATTTTATTTTTAAATTAGAATTAGTTACTACTAATTTAGTATATTCATATTCATTACTATATACATGTGTATTATTATGTTTATAATAAAAATTATTTACTTCATATGTTTTAGTTAAGTATTCATTTAGTTTTGTTTTATCAAACGTAACTGCAACTTGTTCATATATTTTATAAGTAAGTACCATATCATATTTTTTTACGTGATAAATTTCTTCAATTGTTTTATATATTTTATATGGTTTATTTTTATATACGTAAGAAAAATATTTGTTAATTTTAAATATATAATATGTACGCAATTTAATCACCATGTAATATTATATATATTATTGATATTTAAAACTGTCGAACTATAGACTATTTTTAATTCTTATAACTAAATTAGCAACATCTAATTCATAATAACTAGATAATTCTTCTTTACTAGCACTTTTTAAATATTTATCTACTCTTATTATATCATTTTCATCATTTACAAATCTAAACATATTGGCATCATTTGAAAATTCAAGTACCATTTTTCTATATCCTTTAGGAAACACTTGTTCTTTATAACTTATTTCCTGTTTATTAAATAAATTTAAATTTGGCATACTAACTACTCTAACTTCAATATAATTTTTTAATAGCTCATCTTTTAATTTCATAGCAAGATTTAATTCTTCTCCTGATGCTATTAATATTAAATCTAGTTTAGTTTTAACTTCACTTACTATATAAGCTCCGTATTTTACACCTTTTATACTTGTATGCTCTAATGTATCAACATGTTCTCTAGGTAATACTAATGCACTTGGTGCTCCGCTAGTTAACATTAAATTCCAGCTTCCAATTAATTCTTTATAATCTGCTGGTCTATATACATTTAGGTTAGGAATAGATCGTAATGTTCCAAGTTGCTCTATTGGCTGGTGAGTAGGTCCATCTGGTCCTATTGTAAAATTATCATGTGTAAAAATGTAATATACTGGCAAATTCATCATAGCACTCATTCTTATAGCAGGTTTCATATAATCAGAGAAGCTTAAAAATGTTGAACCAAATACTCTTAAATTTGATAATGCCATTCCATTTAATATTGCTCCCATTGCATGTTCTCTTACGCCAAAAGCAATATTTTTTCCTTTATAATTATCTTTACTAAAGTCTCCCTGCTTTTTTAAATAAGTTTTAGTAGAAGTAACCAAATCCGCAGAACCACCCATAAATGATGGTACAAATGCAGATATTACATTCATTATTTGATAATTTATATCTCTCATTGTCTTACTTTCAAAAATTTTTGTTGTATCTACAACTTTATCAAGTTGTAAAAGTATATCTTCATTTTTTACTATTGAATTTAATTTTTCTACTTCTTCTTCACTATGTGTATCTTTATATTTTTCATATTCTAAATACCAATTAGAATAATTTTCACGGCATCTTTCTTTTACATAATTTCTAAACAAAGTCATGTTTTCTTTATCGTATGAAAAATCACTAAATCCTCCAAGTTCTTTTCTTATGTTTTCTAAATCATCTTTTTCTAAAATGCCTCCATGTACTTTATTAGTGCCTTCATATTTAGAATATTTTCCTATTACAGTATTTACTCCAATTAAAACAGGATATTTACTCTTTTTAGCTTTTTCTATTGCACTATCTATCTCTTTGATGTTATCACCATTTTTTACCTCAAGTACTTCCCATTCCATAGCTTCAAAACGTTCTATTACGCTTTCAGCAAAAGTTTTTTCCACGTCGCCATCTAAACATACTCTATTAGCATCATAAAAAACAATAAGATTATTTAAATTAAGCGTTCCTGCAAGTGAAGCTGCTTCATATGAAATACCTTCCATTAAATCACCATCACTACATAAAACATAAATTTTATAATCAAATAAGGTATTTTTCTTTGAATTAAATGTTTCTTCTAAATATTTTTCTGCAATAGCCATTCCAACAGCATTAGCAAATCCTTGACCTAATAATCCTGTTGTAGTCTCGATTCGATGATTTAAATCGTATTCTGGATGTCCAGGACAAACACTATTTAATTTTCTAAAATTTTTAAGATCTTCTATATCAAATGTATTACAAGTTGCAAATAATGTTGCATAAAGAAGCGCTGAACCATGACCTGCACTTAGAACAAATCTATCACGATTAATATAATCTGGTCGATCTAAATCAAAATTCAAATGATTTGCAAATAAGGTATAAAGAATTGGTGTAGCACTTAAGCATATACCAGGATGACCACTTCCAGCATGATTTATCATATCAAGAGCAAGCATTCTTATATCATTTTTTACTCTATTTTCATTTAACTTTGCCATTACTTCCACTCACTTTCATTTTAATTATATCAAAAAATGTCAAAAAAAGAAATTAATTTGACTTAATTTCTTTATATTTTTTAAGTTAAATATTTATCTTTTTAACATAATTTTATCATTATAACATAAGTGTAATTTTATATTTGATTTTTAATAATTTTTAATTAATATAAAAATCTTGAAATCCATAATAGGAAAACAAGACTTAATTTACATTTATGGCGGAGTGGGAGGGATTTGAACCCTCGCAGCAGTTACCCACTCTACATCCTTAGCAGGGACGCCTCTTCAGCCTCTTGAGTACCACTCCAATACTTGGCTACATGTATAATTCTATATTAAAAATAGGCTTTTGTCAACCTACTTTTATACTTTTAGCTTATTTTAATTAATTTTTTACTATTTTCACCCTTATATAAATTTAGCATATCCACTACTACTTTTTTTATTTCTTCTTTATCAGTAATAGTCTTTAATTTTTCATCATAAGCATTTAATGTCTTATTTAATTCTTCATCTTCAGTATAATACTCTCCTATTTCTACTTTTCCATCATAAGATGATTTTATTTTTTCAATATTATCCTTATCTTTAGTAATTCCAATTATTGTTTTATATAAATTATCTTCTTCATAATAAACATAATTATATGAAATTGTATTTGCTCTCATATTATCATAACTATCATATGTCCCTGCTTCTAAAAGATAAACTAAATTTCCAGCATAAGCTAAAGTATTTTTACCTAAATATATTTCATATACTACTTTACCACAAATAGCCCCACATACGATTGACATACAAATTGGTATCAAAGCCTTTTTTAATATCTCTTTCATTTTATCACCAAGATAATTATATCTAAGGTTAAACGTTATTTTTGTCGAACAATCGGAATATGAGTTAATATTATTAATTAACCAACTGGTAAATATCCATAATTGTTTATACCATTTTCTTCAAGTTCAACTACTAAAACACCTTGTCCACTAGAATTTGAAACACCAGTATTTATTAAATAATTAAGATAATCAACAAAAGTTGGATTAAGCGTTGTAACATTTCTTAATAATAATATAGAAGTTTTATTTACTAAATACATATTCTTTACAGAATACTGCTCAAAAACACTTTTACAAAGATTAATGTTTTCACTACTAGTAAATGTTGTATTACATTCTATTTTATTATAATTTGAAGTATCTCTTAAAAGATTATTGAGTAAAAATGAATCTACTAATGTATCTTCAATAGAACTAAGGGCATAAATAGCATCAACACTAGTATACATATTTTTTTGCTCATAAGCATCATATATTTTTATAAAAGCCATATATAATCCAGTCATAATTGAAATAACTATAACTGTAATAACAATAACTTCAACTAACATAAAACCCTTATTATTTTTAACCATTTTATTTTTGTTTATTAAATTTTTCATTAAAAACTCTCCTTTACTCCTTGCTTATCTTTTAAATATATTATATAATATATTTTAGATAAAATCCATAAAAAATTAAAAAATAATAGAAAGTTGGGAAACATTATGAATAATAATATGAACAATAATATGTATTATAATAATATGAATAATAACAATAATAGTAATAATATAAATAACAATATAAATTTAAATAATGTACAAACGCCTATTAATAATATGAATCCTAACACATTTTCTAATGTTAATATGGAGCAAAATGTTAATCAATCAGAAAATTCAAATATTAGTACTAACAATGTGTCTTATGCACTAAATGCAAGTGCAACATTTGATAGTGGAAATTATAAAATTGATTTTGAAAATACCCCAGTTGTAGATATTGTTACCGAAATTATTGTTAATTCAGCCAAAATGGGAGCTAGCGACATTCATTTTGACCAAACAGAAACTACTCTTAATGTAAGAATAAGAATAGATGGAATACTTAGAACTTTTTATGTTATACCAGAATCAATTAAGCAAAATATTGTTACTAGAATAAAAATATTATCAGGAATGAACATAACAGAAACAAGATTACCACAAGATGGTGCCATTAGAGGTAATATGAAAGATATGGATCTTGATTTACGTGTATCTTCTCTACCAACAAAACATGGTGAAAAAATAGTTATTCGTATTTTAGACTATTCTATGAGTTTAAAAGGTATTGAATATTTATGTTTTAGTGAAACAAACTATAAAAAGGTTTTAAAAATGATTGAAGCTCCAAATGGAATAATATTAGTAACTGGTGCCACTGGTAGTGGTAAATCTACATCTCTTTACTCATTTTTACAAAAATTAAATAATGAAGGGGTAAACATCATAACTGTTGAAGACCCAGTAGAAATGGAAATTAAAGGCATAAATCAAGTTCAAGTTAACAGTGAAATTGGATTAGACTTTGCAACAGTTTTAAGAAGTATTTTAAGACAAGACCCGAATGTAATAATGATTGGAGAAATAAGAGATAGTGAAACAGCAAGAATAGCAGTAAGAGCATCAATTACAGGACACTTAGTTTTATCAACAATTCACACTAATAATTCATTAAATACTATAGAAAGATTACTTGATATGGATGTTGAAAGATATTTATTAGCTAGTGCATTAACAGGAATAGTATCTCAAAGACTTGCTAGAAAATTATGCGACAATTGTAAAAAAGAAAGAAAAACAACTGTAAGTGAAAAACACATGTTTAAAAAAGTTTTAGACTTAGATGTTGAAAAAATATATGATGTTGTTGGATGCCCAATATGCCAAGATGGTTATCGTGGTCGTGTTGCAATTCAAGAAGTACTTTTAATGACGCAAGAAATAAAAGATGCTATAAGTTCTGGATTTAGAAAAGAGCAACTAAGGGAACTTGTATATAATGGTGAAGTAATTACCTTATTACAAGATGGATTGTTTAAAGTTATCGCAGGATTTACTAGTTTTGATGAAATATTAAAAACTGTAGAATTAGAAGATGAACTTACAATCGAAGAAACTAAAAAGAATCAAGAAAAAGCACCAAATCAAAATACTACGACTAGTGTTAAATCGTAGTATTTTTTTAATACATTCCTTGTATTTTTTTTATATCTTCATCTTTTAAATCCGATAAAATCCAATTACCATTGTTATCTTTAACAACGTTTATTTCCAAAGTATAAGCAACTTTTTCTTTAACATTTTCTAATTTAGTTAATTTTTGGTTATTATATTCTAATATGTCTGATGTTTCTGTACTAGTATTAAATTCACTAATAGCTTTTCTATAGTCTAATACTTCAATTTGAGCAGTAACTACAGCAGTATCTCCATCAATTCTTTCATCTTTTATTTCATAAGATAAATTTTTATATTGATCTTCAATTAACTTTCTATAACGTTCTTTTTGATCATTAGTTAATGTTTCAGTTTCTAATAATTCATCTATCTCCCCTTTTATATCATTATCTAACATTTGATATTTAGAAAACAAATCTTCAACCTTTGAAGTTGGCGTATTTCCCAAAGAACAGCCTATTAAGACAACTAGTGTAGTTACTAAAGTTAATCCTACTAATAATATTTTTTTCATTATATCACCATTAATAGAATTAACTAATTTATTATTTTTATACTATAATTCTTTACTTCCAAGATAAGATATAACTAAATTTTTATCATATCCTAAATTTACTAAATAATTATATAATTTATTTTTTAATTTTTCTAACGTTTTTTTATTTTGATTATTTAAATATTTAGATGAAAATTTTTCTATTCTCTCAAGCCAAACTTCTTCGTCTAATTCCCCAATTACTTCATTTATTATATCACTATCTACTTTTAAATTCTTTAATTCGTTTATTATTTTAAATTTACCCATACTAGTAAAATTTAATTTATCTTTTACAAATGCTTTTGTGAAAGATAAATCATTTAAATAATTATTTTTTTTAAGTCTTTCAACAACAGAATCAATAATTTCATCTTGAATTTTTTTATTTTTTAAATATCTTTGTATTTCGTAAACACTTCTAAGTCTAACTGTTATATATTTTAAGGCCATATTATAAGCATCTTGATAAATATTATCTTTTTCTATTTCATTAAGTATATCAATATCTAATTGTTTTTTATTAAATAATCCATATTTTACTATAACATCTTCATATAAATCTAATATTGTTCCATTATCTAATATTATTCTATATTTTTCTTTTAATTTTTTTATTTTTTCTACTTTCATTATACATCACCTACATATTATTTATTAAAGAAAAAACCAACTAAAAATTATATATATACTCTTTTTTTGTTGGCTTTTTTTATTTCTTCATCATAACCATCTTTTAAAATAGTTTTTTCTTCTTTTAATGATTTAACAACGTCAATAATTCTTTGATTTTTAGATCCTCTAAACTTTACATCAAAGCTTTTTTCTTTTAATATGAATGGTCCATCTACTAATACATCTATATATTTAAGAAAGTTCATATATTCTTTATCTTTTTTAGCCATTTCTAATAAAGTTTCATAAATATATCCTGTATAACACCATACATTTAATCCTATCTCTTTTGCATGTTTAGCAATGATAGCACATGCTTTAGGCTGATACATTGGATCTCCACCTGAAAAAGTTATACCACTTTGTCCTTTTAAATTATCTAATTCATCAATTATTTTTTGAGTATCTAAAAGAAATCCATCAGTAAAAGAATGAGTCTCAGGATTGTGGCAACCTTTGCAGTTATGTAAGCAACCTTGAGTCCAAATCACAGTCCTGATACCCTCACCATCTACTATACTGTCAATTTCTAAATCTCTAGCTAATCTTATTTGCATAATGTTTATTTTGTTAAAATCCCCTCTGTACCATGTTTTACTCTATCTCTTTCTTCTGCTTTTTTACCATTATTAAATCTATCAATTGTACCTACTAAATATCCTGTAATTCTTCTAATTCTTTCAAAACCAACACCTTCACCTACTAATTTTTCTTCTTTTACATTATCTAATTTCATTTTCTTTTTTCTCCTTCTTAATTACAACATTTTTTTATTTTTTCAACACTTATACCCTCACCTGCATGTCTTCCACAACCTGGACAAACATCTCCAATAATTCCAACATATCCACAAACTGGATCTCTATCTACAGGATGATTTATAGCTCCATATCCAATATCATTTTCTTTCATTAATCTAATTATTTTTTCAAATGCTTCTAAATTTTCTGTAGTATCTCCATCTAATTCTATATAACTTATATGACCAGCATTTGTTAATTTATGATATGGTCCTTCTTTCTTTAACTTATCTATTATTGAAATATTATAATATACTGGTACATGGAAAGAATTTGTATAATATTCTCTATCAGTTACGCCCTTTATTTTTCCATATATAGCTTTATCTATTCCTACAAATCTACCACTTAAACCTTCGGCTGGAGTAGCTAAACATGTAAAGTTAAGTTTGTATTCTTCTGAATATTCATCACACTTTTTTCTCATAAATGAAACGATTTTTAATCCTAACTTTTGTGCTTCATCACTTTCACCATGATGTTTTCCAATAAGAGCTTTTAAACATTCAGCAAGTCCTATAAATCCAATACTAAGTGTACCATGTTTTAATACTTTTCTTAATCTATCATTAGGTTTTAATTTTTCACTATCAAGCCAAACTCCTTGTTCAAGTAAAAATGGGAAATTATATATTTTTTTATTACACTGAATTTCAAACCTTTCTAATAATTGATCTCTTACCATATCCATAAGCTCTCCAAGTTCTTTAAAAAAGCCATCTAAATCAGTTTTTTCATTTGTTACAATACCATGCTTTATTCCAAGTCTAGGAAGATTTATTGATGTAAATGATAAATTTCCTCTTCCTGGTGTTATTTCTTTATTAGGGTCTGCAACATTTCCAATTACTCTAGTACGGCATCCCATATAACATACTTCCGTAGCAAAATCTCCTTCTTTGTAATATGGTTTATTAAAACTTGAATCCAAGAAAGAAAAATTAGGAAATAATCTTTTAGCAGATACTTTACATGAAAGTTTAAATAAATCATAATTAGGATCTCCTTCATTATAATTAACACCTTCTTTTACTTTGAAGATTGAAATTGGAAATATTGGTGTTTCATTTTTGCCAAGTCCTGCTTCTACTGCTAACAAATAATTTTTTATTACCATTCTTCCTTCTTCGGAAGTATCTGTACCAAAATTAATTGATGAAAATGGTACTTGTGCACCTGCTCTTGAATGCATTGTATTTAAATTATGTACAAAAGCTTCCATTGCTTGATACGTCTGTCTATCTGTTTTAGCTAGTGCTGTATCATATGCAGATGTAAATATTCTTTTTACTTCTTTTGATTCTTTATAAAAACTTTCAAACTTTTCCATTTCAAACTCAATACTTGTAAGCTTATCAATTTCTTTTTCTAATCTATCCATATTGACAAAGCTAATGAAATCAGTAAAATCTAATAATTCATAAAGAGCTTGTTTAAATTGCTTTTTAAAAGTTTTTAACACACCTGGTGCCATATAATAATCAAAAGCGGGAATACTTTGTCCACCATGTTGATCATTTTGATTAGATTGTATAGCTATAGCAGCAAGAGCACTATAACTTAGGATATCTTGTGGTTCTCTTAGATGTCCATGTCCTGTTGAAAATCCATTTTTAAAAAGTTTATTTAAATCAATTTGCATACAAGTTGTTGTCCCCATTGCTAAGAAATCCATATCATGAATATGAATATCTCCATCATCATGAGCATCAGCATATTTCTTTTTCATTAAATATGATTTAGCAAATTCTTTTGAAACTGTAGAACCATATTGAAGCATTGTTCCCATTGAAGAATTTCCATCAATATTAGCATTTTCTCTCTTTGTATCTTCTTCAAAAGCACTTTTTAATCCTAAACCTTCCAATGATTTTAAAAATTTATGCATCTTTTTTTCATCAGCAAAGAGTTTTCTTGAATTATTTCTTCTTTCTCTATACTCTGAAAATGATTTATAAACATCATTATATTCATATTTTTTTAAAGATTCTTCTATTAAATCTTGAATATCTTCAATTTTAATTTTTTCTTCATCTTTATAATTTTTTTCAATTTTTTTAATTACATTTTGATATACTTTTTGAATATCTTTTTCACTATATTTAGATTCTTCGTCTTCTTTTATTAAACTATCGAATCCTTTTTTAATAGCAATAGCTATTTTAGTTTCATCAAAATCAACTTTTTTTCCGTTTCTTTTGACAACCTTAAGAGTATTTAACTTTTCTTCTGTACTAACCATCTTTTCCTCCTACCTTTACTACAAATCCATTATATAAATTTTTTGATAGCATGTCAATATCATTGTTCGCTTTTTTTAAAAAAAATTTTTTTGTGATTTTTTATTTTTTTAATTTTAAAGGTTTTTCACATTTTTGAATTTTACACTTTTGTTTCTTAAAATACTTTTTTGTATCTTTTAACGTTTTTTCCTTTTATTTTAAAGGGATTATAACTAATGTGATAAGATTAAAACTAATTTTATTTTTTATAAAAATTAACTTTTTTAAATTTTTTAATATTTATTTTTTTAAGATTTTTCAAAAAAATTTTTTTATACATCTAGCGAACTGTTCGCTTTTTTTATTAACTTAAAAATAGCATTTTTTTATTAAAAATAAAGTTAAATTTTAAAAAATTAATTATAAGTTAATAGCAAACAGTTTAATTTTTTACTACTATAAAAATATATTAACACATACTTTTTAAAATAATAAATATAATTATAAAGAAAAACTAGAAAAGAAACAATTATTTTTTCTTTTCTAGTTCAATAGCAGTTTTTAATTTGATATAAGAAAGTTCTTCAACCATCTGCTCTAACAAATCATCACATACTGTATAACTTACCATTAATCATCCCTTCCCTTTTACTTTTCAAGTAATATAATAGCACTATTTAAAATTAATTTCATTAGATACGACAAATGATGTCAAATGATTACATTTTTTTGTCATTTAAATTAAATTTATAGCCAAAAAAAGTATTTTATAGTATAATTTTAATAAAGGTGATGTTATGCCCTATTTTAATAATTTTACAAGAGGTAAATCTACTTATGGCAATCGTGGAATGCTACTTGAAAGTGATATAAATGAAACTAATAAATATTACTTAGAAAATGATATTGCTATTATATATAAAAAACCAACACCAATAAAAATATTAAAATTAGATTATAATACTAATAAAATAACTAATGCCTATTTTGAAACTCAATCGACACTAGATTATAATGGGATATATAAAGGAAAATATATTGAATTTGATGCAAAAGAAACTCAAAGTAAAACTAGTTTTCCAATAAAAAATATTCACGCTCATCAAATAGAACATTTAAAAAGAATTATAAAACATGGTGGAATTGGATTTTTAATAGTAAGATTTAATTTACTTGATAAAACATTTTTATTAATGGGGAAAGATTTATTAAATTTTTTAAATGAAGAAGAAAGAAAATCAATACCATTATCTTATTTTGAAAGTAATTGTAATATGCTATATTTAAAATATAGTCCAAGACTAGATTATATAAAAATTATAGATAAATATATTATGGAGGAAAGATGAAAAAGATATTAAAAAAAGTAAGTATTCTTGATATTATAATTGGAATATTATTTATCATTATAAACTGTTTATCTTTTATTTTATTTAAATGGTTAGGTCTTCTAATGTTGCCAGCATTAACGATATTAATAGTTATATATTATAATTCTGAAAAAATTGGCAAAGCAATTAAACGTATTTTTAAAAAAGAAAAAAAAGAAGTAATTAAAAAAGAAGTAAATGAAAAAGAAAAAAAGAATAAAGATGAAAATATTATTAAAGTAAAAGAAAAGAAAAAAGAAAAATATAGTATTAGTGATGAATTTGAAGATATTAATGAAGAAGATATTATATTAAAAGAAGAAGATATAGAAAATAATGATAACAAAAGTGATAATAAACATAGTGAAAAAGAATATATATATGAAAAGAAGAAAGAAGATAAAGTGAAAAAAGTTAGTAATAAGAAAAATAAAGTTAGTAAAATTGGAAAAAAAGAAAAGAAAAAGAAAAAAGTTAGTAGAATTATTTTAAAAACAGTACTTAGTCTATTTTTAATAATATGCATAACAGGTATATTAGGAGTATCTACATTCCTAGCATATATTGTAACAACTACAGAAGACTTTGATCCAAATAAATTAACTTATCAAGATCAAACAAAAGTATATGATAGAAATGGTAATGTATTTGCAACATTAGGAACGGAAAAACGAGAATCAGTATCATATGATGAACTTCCAGAAGTATTAATAGATGCAATTGTAGCTACTGAAGATTCAAGATTTTTTCAACATAATGGTGTTGATTTTGCTAGATTTTTAAAAGCATCAGTACAGCAAGTTTTAGGAATGTCAAATGCTGGTGGAGCATCAACATTAACAATGCAAGTTTCTAAAAATAATTTAACAAGTACAGATAAAAGTATAATAAGAAAATTTAGAGATGTATACATATCAGTATTTCAAATAGAAAAGAAATATACAAAAGAACAAATTATAGAATTTTATGTAAATGATAATCTACTTGGAGGAAGCAATTATGGAGTTGAACAAGCAAGTCAGTATTACTTTGGAAAAAGTGTATCAGAACTTAATTTAGCAGAAGCATCCACTATTGCGGGAATATTTCAATCACCAAATAAATATAGACCAGATTTACATCCAGAAGAAGCAGAAAAAAGAAGAAATATCGTTCTTGATCTTATGGTAAGACATGGATATATTTTAAAAGAAGAAGCCGATTTAGTAAAAGCAATTCCTGTAGAAAGTTTAATTGTAGCTAAAACTGAACAAGATACATATAAAGGTTTCTTAGATACTGTTGTATCAGAAGTAGAAGATAAAACAGAACTTAATCCATACTCTGTATCAATGCAAATATATACAACACTAAATCCTAATATTCAAAATGGCATTGACGATATAATGGAAGGAAAAACATATAGTTGGCAAAATGAAGTTGTTCAAGCTGGTATAGCTGTAATTGATGTTGATACTGGAGAAATAGTGGCAATAGGTGCTGGTAGAAACAGAGAAGATGCTATGACATGGAATTATGCAACACAATCAAGAAAACATCCTGGATCTACTGCAAAACCATTATTTGATTATGGACCAGGATTTGAATATAACAACTACTCTACTTATACATTATTCAATGATGAACCATGGAAATACTCAGGAAATGATGGAAAATGGATAAATAACTGGGATGGTGGATTCTTTGGATTAATTACTTTAAAACAAGCTTTAGCAGGATCAAGAAATATTCCAGCTTTAAAAGCTTTCCAACAAAATGACAAAAAAAATATTGAAGAATTTGTAAAAAAACTTGGAATAACACCAGAAAGTCCATTACATGAAGCCCATGCAATTGGAGGATTTACTGGAGCAACACCACTAGAAATGGCTGCGGCATACGC
>CANPWS010000021.1 GCA_947584955.1 uncultured Bacilli bacterium
TATATATCTATTATACCAAAATAAAAGACTACTGTCTTTCTTTACAGTAATCTTTGTCTACTTTTTCAGCAGTCTCTTATTTTACATATTTTTTCTTTTTTTTATGTAATAATTTTTTTCTTTTTTGTCTAACTACTTTTAAATCTGCACTACGATTTATATATGATGTATGAAGTAATTTTTCTGCTGTTTTACTAAGTGGATGTTCTAAAAAATCTTTATATATATTTATAATATCTTCATTTTCATATGAATTTCTAATTTTTAAATTTTCATCTATATTAAATAAACCTTCTTTTCTTTTTTGTTTTACCTCACCAGTTACAGGAAAATTTACTTTTGGAGTTCCTCCACCTGCAATACATCCACCTTCACAAGCCATAACTTCAATAAAATCATAATTAGCTTCTCCTGTTTTTAATTTTTCAAGTACTTTTTTGGCATCACCAGTTCCATTTATAACGGCAACATTAATATTTTTATTATTAATTTCTATTGTCATTTCTTTTATGTTACCTAATCCTCTTAATGAAGGAAAAGTTTTTATTTCTTTTTTTCCACCTAAAATATGATTTACACATCTCATTGCTGATTCCATAACTCCACCAGATGCTCCAAATATAACTCCTGCTCCTGTACCCATTTGCATTAAATCATCAAATTTTGAATCATTTAAATTTTTTAAATCTATTTTTTCTTCCTTTAACCATCTAGCTAATTCTCGTGTTGTAATAACATAATCAACATCATTATTAAATTCTTTTCTTTTAATCTCATATTTTTTAGCAGTACAAGGAGTAACAGCTATAGAAATAATGTCATTTTTATTTAAATTCTTTTTACTTGCAAAATAACTTTTAATTATAGCACCTTGCATTAAAATTGGACTTTTACAGGTAGATAAATTATCTATATATTCTGGATAAAATGTTTCAACGTATTTTACCCATGCAGGACAACAACTAGTAAACATTGGTAATTTTTTATTTTGTTTTAATCTATCTACTAACTCATTTGCTTCTTCCATAATAGTTAAATCGGCACCAAATGTTGTATCAAATACATAATCAGCACCAAGCATCTTTAAAGCAGTTATAAGTTTTCCTTGAACATTAGTACCAAGGGGATAATCAAATTCTTCACCTAAAGTTACCCTAACTGCTGGAGCTGTTTGAAATATTTTGATTTTATTGGATTTCATTACTTCTTTCAAATTTATATAATCATATTTCTCACAAATACTTGATGTAGGACAAGCAAGAGAACATTGACCACAATTTATACAAATAGCTTTTTTATTTTTATTTAAATCATAATTACCATATACTGCTACATTATATTGACAAATATTTTTACATGCACCACATAATATACATTTTTCTTCATTACGACATATCGATAAATTATCATTATCTATTGGTACTCTTACATCGCTGTGTTTATATTTCATAGTTATAACCTCACTTCAAAAATTTTTATTTTTTTTATTTTCCTATAATTATTTTATTTATACATATATTATACCAAAAAGATTTTTTAAAGAAAAGGATTATTAAGTTATTGTTTTTAATATTTATGATTAATTTATGATAATGTCTTAAATGTTAGTATTTGATTTTGTCCCAAAACTAATATATTATATTTTACCAAGATTATAATGATAAAGGTTATGCATACTTTAAAATGCAAATTAATAAGATTAAAAACATAATAAAATAAAAAAGATAGCAAAATTATATTTTATATTCCACTATCTCATTTATATTATCTAATTTCATTACAATTATATAAATAAATTTTGTTATAAATTTTTAATTTTTTTAAAGTTTATATATTATAATAATTTTTAAATTCTTCAATTGTTAAAAATTTAGTTTCTTTATTATTTTTATCATCTTTCCAAATATTAAATAAAAGTTTTAAATCACATTGGTTATTTCCATCTTTTGACTTTAAACATTCCTCACCTGTTTCTAAAAGTTTAACAGAGAAAATAGCTTTAATATATTTATCGTCTTTAAGTGCGTTAATCTTTTCCCATACTTTTTTAGCATGATCTTTTTCTTCCTCGTAATTATCACCTTTTATAGCACAAATAATCCAATAATGTAAATTACAATTTTTAATATCGCTAATTCTACTAGGATCATCCAATATTTCATTTCGATAATTATAACGATTTTTAATATTTTCCAAGAATGTATTTAAACTTAGATTATTTTCATTATTAAGTAGATTATTAATATCAACTAAATGAGTATTTATACCATGTTCATCTAAATCATCTTTTTTGCCTATTACTCCTTCATTTACTTTTAATTCAATTAAATAGATATCGTTTTTATTTTCTTTTGTATCAACAAAAATACAATCAATTCTTCCCCTTTTATCACTAGTGTCATCATCTTTGGAATCATCTTCTTTTCTGGTAGTATAATATTCTTCTTCAAAGGGAATAACTGAGGAAAGATTAGGATAATAGCTCAATTTATTTTTAATCATAAATGAATGTTGGTACTTTTTTTCTAACTCTACTTTAGTACTTATCTCATATTCTAAAATTGCATTTTCTATATCTTTATTAAATTTATCCAATATATCCAAATTTTTGCTATCTTTATTATAATTAGAATTAAAATTTGAATCATAATTAAATTCTGGTTCTGCTAATCCTGAATAATTATCTTCTTTTAATTTACCTTCTAATTTTTCAATTTTTAATGTAAATGTTGTATATAAAATCATTAGTGCTTCAATTTTTGTCAAATCAACTAAAGATAATTTTTCAGTGTTTTGAAGTTTAAATATAATTTTATCATTTTTATAATTTTTAATATTCTTAAACTTCTCTATAATATTTTCTACATCAAAACCTGTTCCAATCTCTTTTAGTCTTTCATTTAATAATCTTAATCTTATTTTTACTTGTTCTTGTATTTCTTTTGATTTAGTTTTTTCAGTATCTTCTAAAAATACTTTACCAAATTTAAATTGACCACCTTTTATATTTATTTCAAAATATGACTTTAAATTTTGTTTGAGTTCAGCTTTCTCACTAACAAAATTATTAATTCTATTTTCTATATCGCATAAATATAAATATAATTCTTCTCTTAAATTATCATTATATTCTATAGAATTCTTTTTAAGATAATTAAAATATGTATCTAATTCTTTTGTAAATTTATCTTCCTTCACAGAATTGATAATTTTATATAAATTTGTTTGATTAATTTTATAGATATTTTCAGGAATAGTAATTGTTACAGTATTATCTAAACATTCTTTATTTTCAACGTAAAAAGCTTTTATGCCTTCACAGTATACAATATCCTTGCAATCTTTTTTACTCTTTTCTTTACTTTGCTCTCTTATTCTAATTATAAATTTCTCGCTTTTAGCATAATATTTTCTAAGTTCATTTAAGCTATAATTATTTATTTTCATTATTTTACTCTCCTTTTAAATTAATTATATCTCCATCTTGGAAGTCTAATAATCTATCTTGAAATATTTCTTTTTCAATTTTTATTGATTCTTCACTTTTTTCAGTATGTATTATAATAACTTTCTTTGGATTAATTATTTTATCTAAATTTTTTATTGCTTCTAAACTAGCGTGTCCTGAAGTATGAACTTGAAAATAGTCCATATGTAATTCATCTACTAAATAATTTTTAAATTCTCTTAGTTTTGAATCTGGCCAATCATCTCTTATATATCCATCCCACATTGAATATATTAAACAGGCATTTTTAATACTATTTTTATGATCTTTTAAATAATCACTCATCGATTGTTTGATAGAAACTACAAATTTTTTATTAAAAGGTAGTTCATATTTTACTTTCTTAGTATGTTTAATATATCTACCATATGGTTCATCTATTTTCTTTTGATTTGGACTTACAAATGTATAAACATTACTGAAAGTATTAGAGTTTGGTATTTTTTTAAGTAAACTAGTCGTAGAATTCATACACATATCCATAATAAATAAATGGGTTTTAGAAAAATTTTTATATAAATTTACAATTCTATCAATGTTAGTGCTAGAACACATAACATATATTTGATCGTATTTGGTAAGTTCTTGAAAATCGTTAGTTAAATCTTTTTCTTTTTTAAAACTTCTTTTACTACTTCCAATGGTTGTACCCTCCGTTATTAATAAATCAACTTGGCCAATTTCATTTAATATTTTATTAAATAAACAACCTTTGTTACCATGATTACGATAATCTCCTGTATGTAATATTTTTTGATCATCAGCTTCTATTAAAATCATTGCTGAATTATAACTCGAGTGGTCTATAATAAAAGGTGTTATCTTGATATCATCTTTTATAAAAAAGCTTCTTTCAAATTCAAAATACTTAATGGTGTTATCTTTTTCACGAAGTATTTTATCATATTCTCTAGTAAAATAACACAAGGTATTATGAATTTCTTTTCCTTCTTTATTTACATAAATAGGTATATCTTTTTTTATTAAAGAAGCACACCCAATATGATCTTTATGTGAATGAGTTATTATTACACCATCATAACTAGGTTTTAAATTATCTTTTTTAGTTAATCCAGGAATTATAATTTGTTTTTCATCATCTAAATTATCACCATAATCAACAATAATTTTTGTGCCCTTATTACTTGTAATTTCAGTAACACAGCCACCTATTTGATTCATTCCTTTTATAATTCTTACTTTCATTTTATATCTCCTTTTTAATATAATGACTATCAAAATTTACTTTATATCTTTTTATTGAAGTCATATTACTTTTTATACCTTGTTCTAAAACAACTAGTGTATTTTTAGTTTCCCTTTTTGAAAGCAAATATTTATTAGTATATTTACAAAGTGCTTCATATTGTATAATATCATTTAATTCAAGATTTTGACTATTTGTATATTTAGCTTCGGCTATTAGAACTATTTGAACATGATTTTTTATAGCAAAATTAGAAAGTTTTTCAAGTACTATTTCTTTATTATAAGTAGTCTTCTTTAAAAGAGAGTCTAAAGTATTTATAATGTAAATATCTCTAGGTTTTTTATTCATATCTTGATAATATTCTAGTAAATAATCTAAATAATCTTTAGAAATTATTTGCTTATCAAAATCTACCATTATTATATCATGTTCTTGTAATAATTTAATAGCATAATCTATTTTATTTATATCTAGGAAATTTTTATAAAGTTTACCTATTACCTCGCAAGGATTAAAATAAGCTTCAACTATATATTTATCAAGTTTAGATATGCTAGCAACTAAATTTTCTGTAAACCAATGATTATTTTCATCAAAGTTAAAAATTTGTATACTTTTTTTAGCCTTTATTCCTAAATCATAGATTATTTTATAAATTAATTCCATTTTACCATTTAAAGGTTCTGATGCAACAACTGTTAAGGGTATATAAATTTCTTTTAAATCATTCATTTTTTAAACTCCTTTGCATTTTATCAAATATTTCATCATCATTAATAGTATCATCATTATATTCTGTTATTACTTTATAATATTTTTTTATAAATTTTTTTAACAATATAATATCTTCTTCTTTTATATTTATGTTCCTCTTTACTAATACTTGTGGATTATCTTTATCAACACTCATCATAATCATATTATTATAATTAAGTTTGCCATAATCGTTTTGAAAAAATAATATATTATCTCTATCAAGGGTATAAGAACAATAAAAAACTAAATTCATAGGTAAACCTGATTTTTTTTTACTTAAACTAGTACACCCAAAATGATTATTTGTTTCATCAAAAAATATTTGTTTTGCTTCAAACTCTAGTATATCAGCATTCCAATAATCTAATAATAATTGCTTATGTGTTGTTACATAATTTAACACATCTTTTATATATGATTTATCATCTTTATTAATTCTTTTTAATTTTTCTAAAATTTTAATATTTTCTATATCAATTGTTAAAAATTTTCCTTTTTCCCAAACTTTAAATTTTATTTGAGAAATTTCGTTTTTTAGTTTTTCTTTACCATTATAAACTAAGTATAAAACTATACTCATATATCTATCATTTTCAAAGAATATAGTTGCTTTAAATAATTTATTTATCTTTTCTTCTTTTAATTTAATCATACTAATTTTATTTTTTTACTATAACATAATTATTATCTAAGTATTAAAATAACTTTATTCAGCCTGTATTATTACTGATATTTTTTCATTAAATCGCTAAAAATAATTGGAAATTTAGTTTTATACCAAGCAAATTTATATGTTATTAAAGCATAAGAGATAACATGAGCTTTTAGAGGAACATAACCTATATTTTCCAAATTATATATATCCTCATCAGAAATTTTATTAGACAATATTTTTTTATAATTATCCCAACATTCTAAGTCATTTATTTTATCTTTACCAACAAAATTCATTATTTCATAAGCTTTTTTATACTCTATATTATTCTTAATTAAAAATGATAAAATATCTTCACGATAAACTATTATATCTTTAATTAATTCTTTATTTTTTGATAATTTTTTAATTTTATTTGTTATACCATTACCATGTAAAATGCCAATTATATTAACTAAATCACTAAAATTATTAGGCTTTATAATATTAATTATACTTTTAGCAAAATCATCATCTAATTCAAATAAATCTTCTATATTTCCTTTATTTATTAAATCAAAAACATCTTTTTCATTTAATGGTATGTCATCTAATTTAACTAAAGTTAAATCTTCTAATTTTTTTATTAATGAAGGTATTCTATGCCCTAAAATGTCAAACTTAATAATATTTGAATTGAGATCATGATAATCAAAATGTGTACTTAAATAAGTATAGCTATTATTAAGATAGTTACAAGGAGTAAAATCATATATTTCTTTATCCTTAGGTATTAAAAATACACCACCAGGATGCTGACCAGCATACTTTAACTTGCCTTCTAATTTTTTTATTAATCTTGATTTCTCTTGATTACTTATAGTTAAATTTTCTTGTAAAATTTTTTCTTCAGCATTGATAGTTTGCATTAAGCAAATAGCACCAGCTTTAATTGTATATTCTTTTTTCCAAAACTTAATTAAATAATTAATTAAATCTTTTTGAATACAATGAGCAAAATTAATATCAATATCTGGTATTTTTTCAACATTCAAACCTAAAAAATTTTCATAAGAAATATTAAAACCATCTTTTTTTAGTTTATTATGACACTTTGGACAATTTTTATCAGGCATATCTATTCCATAATTATAAGCTAAAGTATCTTCAAAATAAAATTTTTTACATGTTTTACAATAATAATGCGAAGGAAGAGGATTTATATTTGTAATACCTATTAAATAAGCAATAAATGATGAAGCAACACCACCACGAACAAATAAAGGATAGCCCATATTATAAGATTTATCGACAATTTTTTTAGATATTAAAAATATTGATTCTGTATTAGTATTAATTATTCCATATTTATTAGAATCATCTTTACCATATAATTCTTCATTTATTCTATTTTTAATAATACTTGGAATATTTTCTCCACACAATTCATTTAATTTTTTATTTATTATATTCAATATTTTATTTTTACTATCTTTGATTTTGGGTAAATAACATTTATCGTCAAGTATTTTTATATCATTAATTAAACTGGCAAGTTTATTTGGATTTGTAACAACTATTTCATATGCAAGATTTTCATCTAAAAAGTTAAAGTCATTTAACATTTCCTTAGTTGTTTTTAAATAACTTCCTAAATTATTATCTTTAAAAAGTTTTTTATAATCTTCTTGTTCTTCTTTTTTTAAATAGCAAACATAGCCTGATGCTATAATGATTTTATTAATACTTTTAGCAATATTTATTATTCTTTTTAAATATTTCTTATCTAAAGCTGAATTAACTTCAATAAAATCCCACCATATTAAATCTTTTTTAATTTGGTAGTCTTCTAAATCATCATATATATTTTTTATATAAGATAAATCTAAGCCATATAATAAGCCATTACTTAAAAGAACTAATTCATCCTTAGTAATAACATTTTTTCCGTATTTATCTAAATTAGTTGTTTTAATTTTTGTAATAATTTTATATAAATTTTTTAATCCTTGTTGCGTTCTTACTAATATTGTAACAGGGATAATTGTATCAAATACGAGCATTTTTACTACTGCTCCATAAATAATTTTAAAATTTTTAATATTATTAGTTTTTAAATATTTTTCTATTTTAGGAAAATTATAAACATTATTATAATCCGTAATAGCAACTTTACTTAATCCTATACTTTTAGCATAGTTAATTAATTTTTTAAAATCAATAATACTATCTTTAGTCATTTTGGTAAAAATTTTAAATTCTACTCTTTCTGGCATTTTTTATCAACTCCTAATTTATATCTATAATATTGTAGTTTTTATCATCAAATACAAATTTTAATGGATTATTTAATTTAGCAAATTTCCAATTTATAAATTTATTTTTTAATGTACCGTCTGTAGTAAATAAAATTATATAAGTGTTATTTTGTTTACTATACTCTTCTATAATTTTTTTTATAAGTTTAATATCTTTATTTGATTTTCTTAAAAGTTTGTCAAAATCATCAATTATAATGACATCATAAGGTTCAATTATATTTTTATCAAATATATAATTTAGCCATTCTTCATCAAAAACCTTATTACTACTTATTACAATGTTAGAATTACGTATTTTTTCCAAAGCTAACATAAATTCATTATAATCAATTTTTTCTTTTGTTAATGCTACTGTTTTAGCTTTAATGGGAAACATATAGCTTTCAACAAGTTTAAAGTCTATTTTAGAAATTAAAGAAATTAAGTGGTTAACATAATGAGAAAAATTTAATAAAAATGATTGTACATAAACTCTTTTTCTTTCTCTTATTCCATATTCTTCTAAAATATTGATTAATAAGGGCATACAATTTTTAAAGTTATCACTAAGGATAACAGAAATATTATCATTCATGAGAATCACATTCCTTTAAGAATCTGTCATCCTTAGTAAATTCAATAAGGTTATCTTGACCAAAAAGATTAATAGTAGCATCAATATGATTATTATCTAAATCAACATTTTTAATTATGGCTTGAAGATCTTTAAATGGTCCTGTTAAGATTGTAACTTTATCTCCTTCCTTAATATCTTCAAATGAGGTATATTCGTTTATTGCCTCTTCAAAATTGGTATTTTTGCTAGCTCTTATTTTTAACCAAACACCTAATCTAACATGGTTTGATTTTACTAAAGGTACATCATAACCATTAAAATACTTATTAATGCAATACATTTCATATTCCGTTGATAAACCATAAAGTACTGGAGCATCATAGCCATAATAAGTAGAGGCACAAGATATATATTTTTGAACATCAGTAGAGTCTTGATGTTCTTTTAATAATTTACATTGATCAATAATATTATCTTTAGAATCTAGAAGGTCTTCAATAAAATCCATATTATAATCAGCTGGAGTAATAATACTTAGAGTATCAGGAATAATTAAATGTTCTTCATTATCTTGTACTTCTAAACCATAATAATACTTAATAATACAATATAAAATATACTTGGAATCTAAATCATAATCACGATATGTATTAGCAAGAATAAGTCTATCAATATATTGTCTTACTCCCTTTCGATACTTAAACTTGCTTAATTCTTTTAATTGATCAATAATATTATCCTTACTATCCACTATTTTTTTGACATATTTATTTGAATATGCATAATTCATTAAACTTCTTCCTCCTTTAAATATATATCAAGTATATCATACTTTTTTTAAGCACTTTTTTAACGACAATAAAAAATACATTATTTCTTTTTAAGATATAGAAATAATGTATTTTTGTAATTGTATTTAATGTATAATATACCATTCATTTTTACTATAATCATAGCCAATGTTTCGATATAATTTATTGTAATCTATAATATATCTTTCAGCTTGTCTTATTGAAAGATTAAATTTATTTGCTAAATCACTAGTTTTTATAGTTTTTTTATTCTTCAAAAATTTATTTATATTAAAAAGAGTTTTAATTTTAGATGAAGAAAAATTTATTTTTTCAGTATTTAAAACATAATCATAATATAATTCAGTTATATCATAGTCATCAAGTATTTCATTTGCAAAATTAATATTAGTATATTTAATATGGCTTTGCTTAATTTTTTCTTCATCATCAGTAATAATATAAACTAAATTAAAATGATTAAATAATTTACGATATTTTTTATCTATACTAAGATAATCTTTTACTTCTAAAAAATTATCATAAATAAGCAATAGAAATCCCTGTTTTCTTTGAAGATCAGTCATATTTTTGACAGGTTTAATATAAGGAAAATGAAAAAAAGTATTATTTTCATCATCATTTTTAACAATATCTCTTTTATCAGTAAGAAAACCATTATAATCACCACATATGTAAACGTTTCTACCTACATGGTCTAAACCAATACTATTTTTATAAAATTCTACTTTAATAAATTGGTATTTATCCCTATTTAATTTTTTTAATAACTCATTTTGTAATTTAAGAGCTTCATCATAAGATTCATTTTTCTTAGCACATAATATTCTTAATATTTGGGGATTTACATAAATAAATATTATTAACTCACACGGAACAATTTTATTGCTAAATAATGTTTCTCCTTTTTTTAGTTCAATTAATTTTTCAAGAGATTTAGCATCATTTTGATTCATATTAATGTAACCATATTTGGAAATAAATAATTCGTCTAGCACTTCTTGATATATTTTTCCTGTTTTTAATTGATATTTTAAACTATTAAAATCTATTCCAATAGTACCTAATATTAAAATGCTTTTATCTGCATTTTTTATTAATATTTTTCTGATTTTTTTATACTCTTTATCCATATTATTTTCCTTTATATATTTATTATAACATCAAATGTACAATTTATTTGTTTTCTATTTGATTTTTTGGATTTATATTCCTTTCTCTATCAAAAAAAGATGTCAACAAAATGTTAACACCTTTCACTAAATTATAATTAATTCTTTTGTTAATAATTCTATAATTAAATTAATTGCATTTTTGAAGTGATAATTTCATTATTTTCTTTAACCAAATTTAATATAATATTTTCTTTATTCATTTTCTTTTTGTTCCTTTCTACATACCTTATATCATATATGTATGTTAAAAGGAACACGTTTTTTTGATTTATTCATAAAAATTTAAAAATGTTAACATAGTTGTTCGTTAACATTTTCTTTAATTTCAAATGATTTTTTAGTTTTTTTTAATTTTTTTTGCAAACAAATTACAAATTTGCAAATATTTTATTTTTTCAAAAATTGCTTGTAAATTCTTATTTTATCTTACTTTCCACAACAATTTTTATATTTCTTTCCCGAACCGCATGGACAAGGTTCATTTCTTCCTATCTTAGTACTTTTTTTAGATATTTTAACCGTTTCTTTGCCATCATTAGTAATAATATTTTTAACAGTTTCTTTTCTTTCTAAATTTTGTCTAATTTGAGACTTTAACAAATACATACTAACTTCCTTATTAATTGTATTCATCATAGCATCAAATAACTCATATCCTTCTAAAGTATAAGCTTGAAGTGGATTCTCATTTGCATAACCTCTAAGTCCAATACCTTCTCTTAGATGATTCATTGTAGAAATATGTTCCATCCAATGATTATCAATAACTCTTAAAGCTATTGCTTTTTCAAATTCTGTTTGTACTTCTTCAGGAATATCATTAAACTTTTCTTCATAATCTTTCAAAACATTGTTATATATATATTCAACTATTTCTTTAGGATCTTTACCATTTATTTCAGATAAATTAATTCTATATTTTTTTAATAAATTTTCATTAGATGCTTCGACAATTTCAGAATAATCATTATCAGATAAAGTATTAGATTCTATCAAATGACCATTTACCATTTGATTTATATAATCTTTAAACATTCCTAAAATCATTTCATGAATAGAATCACTATCTAATATTTCATTTCTTTTAGCATACATTATTTCTCTTTGATTATTCATTACATCATCATAATTTAAAAGTTGTTTTCTTATATCAAAATTATTTCCTTCAACTTTTTTTTGTGCTGACTCTACTGACTTAGAAAACATTTTATTTCTAATTGCAACATCGCCAGAAAATCCTAAATTTTCAAGAGTTCCACGATATCTATCAGAACCAAATCTTACCATTAAATCATCTTCAAAAGATACATAAAACTGAGTAAATCCAGGATCTCCTTGTCTACCAGAACGACCTCTAAGCTGATTATCAATTCTTCTAGATTCATGTCTTTCTGTACCAATTACACAAAGACCTCCTAGTTCTTTGACACCTTCCCCAAGTTTTATATCAGTTCCACGTCCAGCCATATTTGTAGCAATAGTAACAGCTCCTTTTTCACCAGCTTTTGCAATTATTTCTGCTTCTCTTGCATGATTTTTAGCATTTAAAACCTCATGTTTAATTTTCTTTTTAGTAAGTAAATCACTTATAATTTCACTAGTTTCAATCGCAATAGTACCAACTAATACAGGCTGTCCCTCATTATGTCTTTTTTCTATCTCTTTAATAATAGCATTATATTTTCCCTGCTTACCTGGATACAATAAATCAGTTTCATCAATTCTAATAACAGGTTTATTTGTAGGAATAGT
>CANPWS010000022.1 GCA_947584955.1 uncultured Bacilli bacterium
AATAAAAATGATTAAAATTTTTTCATAATCTTAATCATTTTTTATAGTGCTTTTTTCTATCGGCTGTGAATAGTAACGTAAAATTATGTATTTAACTTGTAAAATTTAATAAGCATCTTGAGATGTATTTGTTTTTTTGTTATAATATCTTCCTAGAAAGAAGTGATTTAAATGAGTTTAACAGCTGGTATTGTAGGATTACCTAATGTTGGTAAATCTACTTTGTTTAATGCAATTACTAAACAATCAATTTTAGCAGCAAATTATCCTTTTGCTACAATAGAACCTAATGTTGGAATAGTAAATGTTCCAGATGTTAGAATTGAAAAATTAAATAATATGTATAATCCTTTAAGACTAGTTCCTACTTCTTATGAATTTAATGATATTGCAGGTCTAGTTAAAGGTGCAAGTACTGGTGAAGGATTAGGTAATAAATTTTTATCTCATATAAGAGAAGTAGATGCAATAGTAGAAGTTGTTAGATGCTTTGATGATTCTAATATAATTCATGTTGATGGTAGTGTAGATCCAATTAGAGATATAGAAGTTATTAATATAGAGCTTATAATGTCTGATTTAGATATTATTCAAAATAGAATTAATAAAATAGGAAAAAAAGCTATGACAACTAAAGATAAGAAAGATATATTTGAAATAAATTTATTAGAAAAATTAAAATCTAATTTAGAAAATAGTATTCCTATTAGAAAAATAAAGTTAACTGATGATGAAATTATATTTATAAAATCTTTTAATTTTATTACGGCAAAGCCTATTATTTATGTTGCAAATGTACGTGAAGATGAAGTTAATACTGGTAATAAATATGTAGATGAAGTATTAAATTATTCAAAAGAAGAAGGTAGTGAAGTAGTAGTAATATCTGCTAAAATAGAAAGTGAATTAGTAGAATTGCCTGAGGAAGAACAAAAAGAATTTTTATCTGAAATGGGAATATCTCAAAGTGGATTATCAAAGCTTATTCAAAAGACATATTCTTTATTAGGACTTGGAACTTTCTTTACTGTAGGAACTGATGAGGTTAAAGCTTGGACTTTTAAAAAAGGTATGAAGGCTCCAGAATGTGCAGGACTTATTCATAGTGATTTTGAACGTGGTTTTATTAGAGCGGAAGTTATTAGTTATGATGATTTAATTACTTGTGGCAATGAAAATGTTGCAAGATCAAATGGAAAAATGCGATTAGAAGGTAAAGATTATATAATGCAAGATGGTGATATATGTCATTTTAGATTTAATGTTTAATACTCTTTTATGAGTATTTTTTTTGCTTTTTTTGTCATTTATTAATTATAGACTTATGTATTTATTTTTGTTATAATTTAATTATGAGAGGATGATTTAAATGAATAGAGAAAGTATTGATAAAAAATATACATGGGACTTAGAAAATATATATAATAATTTGAGTGATTTTGAAGAAGATTTTAAAAAATTAAAAGACATGATAAACAAAATGAAAGAATATGAAAATGTTATGCTAAAAAGTAGTAAAGATTTTTACGAGACATTAGAATTTTATTATATGACTAATAGAATACTTGATAAACTTTATAGTTATGCTAATTTACTTTTTGATACTGATACATCAAATAATAATAGTCAAGAATTAAAGTCAAGAGTAACTAATTTATATGCAGATTTAAGTAAAAATTCTTATTTTGTATCAGTTAATATTTTAAAACTAGATTATAGTGAAATAGAAAAATTTTATGAGGAAGAACCACGTCTAAGAAAATATGAAAAGATATTAAAAGATGAATTTAGATATAAAGATCATACATTAAGTGATGGTGAAGAAAAATTACTATCTTCAATGAATAAAGCTTTAGGTAATAATTATGATACGTATGAATTATTAAAAGATTGTGATTTAACTTTTGATAAAATTAAAGATGAAAACGGTAATGAAATTTTAATTGATAATAGTAATTATTCTTTATATATTGAAAGTAGAGATAGAAGAGTTAGAAAAGAAGCTTTTGAAGTATTATATGATAAATATAAGCAGTATAAAAATACTTTTGCTTCACTTATTTCAAATTATGTAAATGAGGAAATAACTATTAGTAAAATTAAAAAATTTAATAGTGCAATTGAATCTTCTTTATATGCAGATGAAGTTAATTTAGAAGTATATAATAATTTAATTGATAGTGTTCATTCTGGACTTGATATTTTATATAAATATTATGATTTAAAGAAAGAAGTTTTAGAACTTGATGAGATTCATTTATATGATGCATATGTTTCAATGACTAAAGAATTTAATAAAAATTATAATTTTGAAGAAGCAACAGAAATTGTAAAAAAAGCATTAAGTATTCTTGGTGAAGAATATTTGCAAATATTAAACTCAGGATTGCAAGATAGATGGATAGATGTTTATCCAACCAAAAATAAAAGAACAGGAGGCTATTCTTCAGGTTCTTATGATACTTATCCTTATATTTTACTTAATTATCAAGATAAATATAGCGATATGTCAACACTTGCTCATGAGTTAGGTCATTCAATTCACAGCTATTATACAAGAAAAAATAATGAATATGAGTATGGTGATTATTCCATTTTCGTGGCAGAAGTAGCCTCTACAGTAAATGAATTGTTACTTGCTAAATATATGATAAAAAATAGTTCTAATAAAGAAGAAAAATTATATATTTTAAATAAATTAATGGAATTAATTAGAGCAACTATTTATAGACAGACAATGTTTGCAGAATTTGAAAAAGATATATTTCAAATGGCAGAAAATGATGAAATATTAACAGCAGATTCGTTGTGTAAAAAATATTATGACTTAAATAAAATATACTTTGGAAATAATGTTGTAATTGATGAAGAAATTCAATATGAATGGGAAAGAATACCACATTTTTATTACAATTTTTATGTTTATAAATATGCAACTGGCTTATCATGTGCTTGTAAAATAGTTGATAATATTTTGAGTGGTAAAAAAGATGCTATAGAAAACTATATTAATTTTTTGAAATGTGGAAGAAGCAAAAACCCCATTGATTCTCTTAAAGTAGCAGGTGTGGATGTAACTAAAAAAGAAGTTGTAGATAGTGCTATTAAAATGTTTGATGAGGTGATAGAAGAATTTAAAAATTTATATTTCGATAAATAAAAGTACTTTACTTATTAAAAATATTTTGTTATAATACTTCGTGAGCAAAAGCTCCTTGCTTATATTTAGTTAATATAAGCCAAAAGACCATAAGGAGGTGTAAAAATGAGAAAATATGAAATTATGTTCATAATAAGATCAGATACTACAGAAGAAGATAGAGCAAAGCTAGTTAGTAGCTTAGAAAAGACTTTTACAGATAATAAAGCAACTATTACTTTATCAAAAGAATTAGGTCAAAGAGAACTAGCTTATGAAATTAATAAATGTAAATCTGGTTATTATTATCTATATAATATTGAATCTAGTGATGATAAAGCTGTTAATGAATTTAAAAGAATTGCTAGAATTGAAGAAAATGTTATTAGAGATTTAGTTTTAAATTTAGATAAATAATCGGAGGTTGTATGAATAGAGTAGATTTAGTTGGAAGACTTACGAGAGATCCTGAACTTAGACATACTACATCAGGTAGAGCAGTATGCCAAATTAGTTTGGCTATTAATAGAAATTTTACTAATCAAAGTGGTGAGAGAGAAACTGATTTTATTAATGTTGTTGTTTGGGATAAACAAGCAGAAAATGTTAGTAAATATTTAGCTAAAGGAAGAATGGTATCTGTCGAGGGAAGAATTCAAACAAGAAGTTATGATGATAAAGACGGTAAAAAAGTTTATGTAACTGAAGTAGTTGCTAATAGTGTGCAATTTTTAAGTACTGGTTCAAATAGTAGTACACAAAGTAATTCTTATGAAAATCCTTTTGATTTTGAATCTGAACCTGCACCTATGTCAGAAATGACTTCTTCTAATCCTGTAGAAACAGTATCTGTTGAAAAAGATCCATTTGAAAGTTTTGGAGAATCAGTTTCAATAAGTGATAATGATTTACCATTCTAATAAAGGAGGAAAAAATATGGCAGAATTTCGTAATAAAAAAAGAAAAAAAATATGTCATATGTGTGCTGGAAAACCAGTTGACTATAAAAATGTCGAAATTATTAGTAAATATATAAACGATAGTGGTAAAATTTTACCAAGAAGATTTACTGGTACTTGTGCTAAGCATCAAAGACATGTTGCAGAACAAGTTAAGTTAGCAAGACATATGGCTTTTATACCATTTGTTAAATAAATAACTATGGAATGATAAAATATAGCCTCGTTTCTTTAATATAGAAATGGGGTTTTATTATTGTCTCATCATAAAAAATAGTAATAGTAAATTATAGAAATGTAAAAATTTATTGGTAAAATATAATTAAAGATAAAAAATTTTATTCTTTTTGCAAAGTTTATAAAATAATATATAAAATATTAATTAAAAAGAAGTTTAATCTAAATTAAAATTATAACTTAATAAAAAATAGGAGTAATTATGATAAATAATGATAAAAAGATTTTAGTAGATAAGATAAATAAATATATAGATATAATAAAAAATGAATATAATGATTTAGTAAGATTACCAGAAATAAATAATTTAAATAATTTTGTTCATATAGAAAATACTAATACTATTTCTTTGTATGTAAAGAATAATCATTTTTATTTTCCATTAGATGCTTATAACGTATTAGAAAAATTTAAAAACATAAAAGGTTATGGAAGCAATAAAAAACATAAGACATATACAAAAAATACTTTATTAAATAATACTAATAATTTTAGTGATTATGTAAATCATTTAATATTAATTGGTGCAACACCATTAGAGTATTTTGAAGAAGTGTTACTTCATGAAGTATTACATTTTTGTGGTTCACGTGGTTCTGATGCGTTAGGAGAAGGAATAAATGAATATTTGACACGAAAACTTGCATTAAAGTATAATTTAAAAACTAATGGGTGTGGATATTTTAAAGAAATAAAAATTGTTATTGAATTAGAAAAGATATTTGGAAGTAAGATAATTACTAAAATTGCTTTTAGTAGATCTGAAGAAGAAATAAAAAAAATATTAAATCAAAAAAATCCTTATGCATATGAATTTTTAAATAAGTTAACAAAAGTTATGAATGAAGAATTTTATTATAAATATTATCAGTATTCTTATCCCTCTATCGAAGGAGTTTATGATAAAGTAAAAAGATATAATGATATAAATTAATTAATGAATATAAAAATTTTATAAATTTTATTTTTAATAATTAAATATTTTTTTATGATATGTTTTTTAATATTTTTAGTTCAAAAAAAATAGTTTATTTAGTTAAACTATTTTTTTGCTATTATTTTTTTAAGTTATTAATCATCCCAATGGAAATAATCTGCTCCTCCATTTTCTTGTTTGTGCCATTCTGCAAAGGCATCATATCCTTTTTCAAATAAAACACTCTCTCCTTTACGTCTTTTAGCTAATGCTTGCATTCCGTTAGTCCAATATTGACCACAATAATCATAAAAACTCATACCTTGAGCTTGTGCTTCTTGATATTTTCTTAAAAAATATTCTGTTCTTCCTTGACCACTATTATATATTAACGATGTGAATGAATCCATCTGAGCATCGTTAAAATGAATATCAGAAAATTCTTCTTTTGCTAATGTATCCTCTAAATATTTTCTACAATTTTTTAAAATTTCTTGATAACGACTGTCTATATATTCTTTTGACATTTGGTCTCCAACTTTGTATTCACTAGGATTAAATCCTAAAACATCAAGATGTAGTCCTGGACCTACAGAAAGTGAACCATCACTATCTCTGTTAACTATGTAATTTTGTCCACTTGAATCAAGTATTCCAAAAGCTATCATAGTTTCTGGTGTACCTATTTCCCAAAACATAATAGCATCTGCTAACTTTTCAGCATTATAGTTTTCTGTTGGAGTAAAGTCTAATTGTGTATTATTACTATTGTTGTTACTTGATTTTAAAATGTCATTATATGTCATATTGTTTTCATTAATTACTATATCTCCAAAATTATCTTTAAGATGATATATAGTTTCACCAAACTCATTTGTTTCAACAGTAAATAATTTATCTACTAATGATGTTAATTCATTTTTAATTTCTTCATTTAGTTCAGAATAATTATTTATTTGTGCTTGCATATTATTGGAAATTAAGTCGATTTCATTTTGAATATTACTTGCATAGTTAGAAATATCAAGAGATACACTGCATCCTACTAATCCAGCTAATTTTTGTACAGCTGAATTAATCTTATTGATGTTCTGAATTATTTGACTACCTAATTCTTCAATTCTACGACATTGTCTAGTCATTTCCATAAAATCTATTTGTATAACTGAAAAGTTTCCAAAATTTATTTCTGTATTAGTATCATCATTCATTTATAATACCTCCTTGTATTTTTATAGTTAAATTATAACAATTAAATTTACCAAAGTAAAGATTTTTTACAAAAATATTTAATTATGTAAAGCAAAAAGCGAACAAATATACGCATATAGTTATTGACATATTAAAAATACTATTATATACTTATTTTAAAGTTAAAATATAGAGAGAAGATGTTTAAATGAATTATATAATAATAGGAATGCTTGCTATATTAATTGTTCTTGTAATAATTTCAATTTTGAAAAATGTTAATGAATCTAATATTACTGAAAGATTAGGTAGGTTAGAAAATAGTTTAGTGAAAGAGTTATCAGATTTTAAATATGATATTGTAGAAAATATTGAGGAAAAAACAGATAAAGTTAATGAAAAATTAGAAAATAAACTTAATATGATTAATGATAAAGTTAATGAAAGATTAGATGAAAGCTTTAATAAAACTAATAAAACTTTTACATCTGTCTTGGAACGATTAAGCAAAATTGATGAAGCTCAAAAGAAAATTGATACATTGTCTACTGATATTGTTTCATTACAAAGTATTTTAACTGATAAAAAAAGTAGAGGAATATTTGGTGAAGTTAATCTAAAACATATTTTGGTTAGTATTTTTGGAGAAAAAAATGATAAAATATATCGTATGCAATATCCTTTTGAAAATAATAAAATAGCAGATGCTGTTATTTTTGCTCCAGAACCTTTAGGATTAGTTGCAATAGATTCTAAATTTCCACTTGAAAATTATCAAATAATGGTAGATAAAAATAAAAGTCAAGTAGAAAGAACTATTGCTGAAAGAAATTTTAAAATTGATGTAAAAAAACATATTGATTCAATAAGTGAAAAATATATAATACCAGGTGTTACTTCTGATCAAGCAATAATGTTTTTACCTGCTGAAGCAATATTTTCTGAAATTAACGCATATCATAGTGATTTAGTAGAATATGCAAACAGAAAAAAAGTTTGGATAACATCACCAACAACATTGATTTCTACATTCACTGTTATTGAAGTTTTACTAAAAAATATTGAAAGAGATAAATATGCTTCTATTATACATGAAGAATTAAATAAATTAGGTATTGAGTTTTCAAGATATAAAGAAAGATGGGATAAACTTTCAAGAAGTATTGAAACTGTTAATAAAGATGTTGAAAGTTTGCATGTTACAACGGATAAAATTAGCAAAAGATTTGAATCTATAAGTAGTGCAAAAGTGAAAGATGATAATTTTTTGGAATAAAAAGAAGTTTTATCAAAAAATATTAAACATAGAATTAAATAGGTGGTTTTAGTGCTACGTATTTTTTTCTTTTTATTTGGATTTGGACTTATGGTTGTAGGTTTTACATATATAATTTTGTATTTTAATTTATTTTCTATTGGGTATAATTTTTTTGATTATGTTAATTTTATATTTAGGAGAGTAGAATGTTATTTTTCAGTTGTAGGTTTAATTATTTTAATACTTTCAATATTTATAAAAGGAGAGGATAAGAATGAATTATATTTATGATATAGTACTCAATTTTAATAAAGAATATTTTGAATTTTTTCAGTGGAAAAAAGGAGATAAAATAATTAATGTAAAAAAAATACCAGTATTTAGAGTAAGTAGTACAGATATAAAAAACTTTAAATATAATCAAGTTAAGTTAAACTCTGATTTTATAGATAAAATTACTGACTTAACATGTTTTTACAGTAAAATGAACTATAGATATATGTGTCTTGTATCAGATACCAATGAATCTTTGGCATTAATGTTTGATAAAAGTGGCTCTCTTATAAAAAAAAGTAGTTTAGTTTTTGATGAAGAAGAAGAAGTAAACTATGAAATAGAGAAAGAAGAAGAAATAAAAATAGATTATGCTGAGAATAAGTATAGAAAAATAGAAAATATTACTAGATTAGATAAAGAACGTAAAGATTATTTATTTAAATTTATTAATAGTTTAGATATAGTTAAAGACTCTAGTATTTTAAAATATATTTATTATGATTATTTTGAAAAAGAAATGGATAATCCAAGTAGAATAAAAGAAATAATAATTTCTGAAATTAATAATGTTTCAAGTGATAAAAATAAATTATATAAATCAGTTAGTGTACTAAAAAAAATTAAAAATTAAAATAGATGTTCTAATAAATATAAAAAATAAAAAGAGAATTTTTCAAAATCAATTATATAATTTTGATACTCTCTTTTATTTATATTTTTTTTCATATTCTTTATATTTATCTTCCATAACTGTATCATAGAAAGTAAATTTATTTTCTTCACGTAAATGCATTAAAGCTTTATAATATAAATTTTGATCTTCGGCTTCTTTTTCACTTACAATTTTATCAATAACAGCATCTTTTATATCATCAAGAGATGCTTTTTCTTTTTGATTAATTCTGTAAATAATATGATATCCATATGTTGTTTGAACTGGTTCAGTTGTATATTTACCATTTTCTAGTTTCTGTAAAGCATCCATATAACTATCTTGAATATTTGAATTAAAAGCTTGATATCCTAATTCTTCATAAACTGTTTGATCTGCATATTCTTCTTTTACTTCATCAAAACTTTTTCCTGAATTTAATTTTTCGATAATTTCATTTGCAAGTTTTTTAGCTTCTTCATCATTTCTGTCATCATCTATTGAGACTAAAAGATGTTTAGAATCAATATCTCCATAAACTTTATTTTCATAATATTCTTCAATTTCTTTATCAGTAATTAAGCTTTTTACATAATCTTCAAAGTACATATTTCTTCTACTACTTAATTTTAATAATTCAATAAATTCTTCATGAGAATTTAATCCATTTTGACTTAGAAATTCTTCTTTTGTTCCTTGATAGTACTGTTCATATTGTGTGTAATAATTTTGTGCTGTTTCTTCAGCTTCAGCTTTTAAATCATCATTATCTTCATATTTTTTTGAAAGTACAATATTATCTGCCATATCCAATAATAAATCAATTGATGAATAGTAATCTTTCATATCTTCATATAACTCATTAGCAGTTATTTTTTCACCATTTATTTCTGCAACAGGTTGTGTACCATCAGATAAAGTAGCAATTCTATCTGGCCATATTATTGTTGCAATAATGGCAGTTACTAAAATTCCTCCAATAAAACCATAAATTGCTTTTCTGTTTTTATCAAGAAACGATAAAAATTTTTCTGCTTTACTTTGTTCTTTTTTGTTTTTCATATGTTTCTCCTTTCTAAAGTATACATATATAATAGCAAAAAAAAAATGAAAAAACAATAAAAAAACAAAATTATGTGTTATTTCACATAATTATTTTAAAAAATTTATTTTTCAACTAAACTTAAATACTCACCTTTTTTTTATTTTTGTATAAAATAATGTGAAAAGATAAAAAGGAGGGGATTACTTATGAATAATTGTGGTTCATCTGCTGCTATCGTATTAGTTCTATTTATTTTATTAATAATTATACTTGGAGCTTGGATATAAAATTAAGGAGGTGTTAAATTATGTCAAATGATGTTTGTGGAAATAATAACAATAGCAGTAATGGTTATAATGGATTTTTAATTGTAGTAGTATTATATATTTTACTTGCTATTATAATTGGTTCTGCATTATTCTTCTAATATATACAAACTATCAAATAGATAGTTTTTTAAAGTAAAATATAACCTAATGGTTATATTTTACTTTGTTAATTTGTTATAAACTTCTTCTAAAGCAATTTTGGGTTCATTATTATATTTTGGTATTAGATGAAGATGATAGTGTTTAACCTCTTGACCTAAGCCATTATTTTGACATAATGAAATTCCATCATAATTTAATCTTTCTTTAAGTAATATTGCCATATCTTTAGCTATTTTTAGTATATGATGTAGAGTATTATCATCTATATCAAAAAAGTTTTCATAATGTTTTTTAGGTACAATCAATGTATGTCCTGTATGATTAGGATTAACATCTAAAAAAACTTTAACTATATCGTCTTCATATAAAGTGTATGAAGATACTTCACCTTTTATTATTTGACAAAATATATCCATTAATATCATCTCCTAAAAAAAGTATATCATGAATAAATTAAAAAGTAAAATAATTTAAATTATATATAATTAAAGACTAAATATAAATAGATAATAAATATATTAAAATTATTGTTAATTATGTTAAATTATGTAAAAGAATATTTTCTACTATCTTTTTTTTTACCTCTGTGTTATACTGTAAGTAGAAAGGAATGATATGATGAAATACAATATTCGTGGAGACAAAATGATTGTAACTGATTCTATCAAGAATTATACAACAAGTAAGTTAAATAGGTTAAACAAATACTTTACTGAAGATGATTTGACTGCTAATGTACTTACTAAAGTTAGAGGAAATAAACAAATTGTAGAAGTAACTATTCCTACTGATAAGTTTATTTTAAGAAGTGAAGAAGAACATGATGATTTATATGCTGCAATTGATTTAGTCGTTGATAAATTGGAAAGACAAATAAGAAAGAATAAAACAAAATTAAAAAAGCAAAATAAAGTAAGTAATAAGTATGAATACTTTAATTTTGATTATGAAATAGATAATGGGGATAATGAAGATGATTTAAAAATAGTAAAAAGAAAGACTATTGATACTAAGCCAATGGATGAAGAAGAGGCCATATTAGAAATGGAGCTTTTAGGACATAATTTTTATGTTTATAAGGATATGCATACTAATGATATATGTGTTATCTATAAAAGAAAAGATGGAAATTATGGTATAATTGATACTAAATAAAAATTATTAGATGTAATACTTATTTATAACAAATTAAAACTGTTGACAAATCCGAAAGATTTTGAAAAACAGTTTTTTACTTTTATGTAATAAAGAAAAAGTGTTATTTGAATTTAAATATTAAAAATACAGTTATAATATTTGAAAATAATATAATTTAAAAATATAGAAAATAAATTATTTTTAAGTTATAAATTATTAATTTTTTCTTTATATTACTAGTTTTTTTCTTGAAAGTATAGTAGAATATATATTGGAGATGGTTACGATGCTTAAAGTGTTAAAAAAAGTATTTGATAATGAATATAAAGAACTTAAAAAATTTGAAAAAATTGCTTCAGAAATAGAAGCTTTAGATGAAGAATATAGTAAATTATCTGATAGTAAGTTAGCTGATAAAACAAATGAATTTAAAAAGAGATTAAAAGATGGTGAAACTTTAGAAGATATATTAGTTGAAGCTTTTGCTACAGCAAGAGAAGCTGCTTATAGATGTGTTAATATGAAACCATTTTATGTTCAACTTCTTGGAGGATTAGCTATTCATTATGGTAATATAGCAGAAATGAAAACTGGTGAAGGTAAAACTCTTACGTGTGTACTTCCTGCATATTTAAATGCTTTGACTGGTGATGGAGTTCACATTGTTACTGTAAATGAATTTTTGTCTACTAGAGATTCAGAATGGATGGGAAGTATTTTTAAGTTTTTAGGACTTACTGTAGGACTTAATTTACGTGAAAAAACTCCAGCTGAAAAAAGAGAAGCTTATAACTGCGATATATTATATACTACTAATAACGAACTTGGTTTTGATTATTTAAGAGACAATATGGTTGTTAAAAAAGAAAATAGGGTACAAAGAAAACTTAATTATTGTATAGTAGATGAAGTTGATTCTATTTTAATAGATGAAGCTAGAACACCTCTTATTATTTCTGGTGGTGTGATGCAATCAGCAAATTTATATGTACAAGCTGATAACTTTGTTAAAAGTTTAATAGAAAATGAAGACTATGTAAAAGATGAAAAGACTAGAAGTATTAATCTTACTGATGAAGGTAGTGCTAAATGTGAGAGTAAATTTAATTTAAAAAACTTATATGATATTTCTAATACTGCTTTGGTTCATCATATTAATCAGGCATTAAAAGCAAATTATTTCATGAAAAAAGATGTTGATTATGTCGTTCAAGATGATCAGGTAATAATAGTTGATCAATTTACAGGAAGACTTATGAAAGGAAGAGCATTTTCAGAGGGACTTCATCAGGCT
>CANPWS010000023.1 GCA_947584955.1 uncultured Bacilli bacterium
TATGCTTACAGATAAATATAATAAATATGATAATATAATTAATGTTTATTATTTAAATGAAATACTTGAAAATGAAAAAGAAATAGAAATAGATCCAAGACTTAGTTATTTGATAGAAAAAGCAATAGAGTATTATGATATAACAGAAGGGTATATAAATATAGCCGCAGGAAATTTAATTGATATTTGGAAAGAATATATTGATAAAAAAGAAGGTGTGCCAGATAAAAATATTTTAGCTAGTGCCAATATAAATATAAAAGATATAAGTTTAAAAGATAATAAATACTTAAAGAAAAATAACATTAAAATAGATTTAGGAGCATTTGTAAAAGGTTATGTTACCAATATAGTAGGAGAATATTTAGAAAGTTTAAAAGTAGATAAATATTTAATAGATGCTGGAGGAAATATAAAAGTAGGAAATGCTTATAAAAAAGATAATTATGTAATAGGAATACAAAATCCAGTTAAGACAAATGAAATATTTATAAAATTAAATGTAAATAATTTATCTATTGTAACAAGTGGTGATTATCAAAGATATTATGAATATGAAGGGAAAAGATATAACCATATAATAAATCCATATACATTAGAGCCAGGTAGTAATTATAGAAGTGTTACTGTAGTTTCAAAAGATTCATTTTTAGCAGATATTTACAGTACTTATTTATTTTTAGTTGACTTAGAAAAAGGTAAGGAAATAGTTAAAGAAAATGATGAAATAGAAGCAATATGGTTTATTGACGAAGATACGATATATAAAAGTGATAATTTTAATTATGAATAAAAATATTAAGGGAGTATTATGAGAACAAAGAAAATATTCTTAAATATGGTATGTGATATAATACCATATCTTTTAATAGGGGTAATAGGGTTAATAAAAGTAAATTTTTTAATAAAATATATAGGAGATATAGGTAATGGATATTATCAAACAATAAATCAAATAATAACATATGTTTTTTTAGCACAAATAGGTTTTGGAGATGCTGTAACTTTTACTTTATATAAAGAATTTGCCGAAAATGATAAAAAAGATATAAATAGAATATATAGTGGAAGTAGAAAAATATTTAAAACATTAGGAAAAGTAATTTTGTCAATTATATTAGTAGTTTCTATTTTATTATATTTATTTTATAGATTTGAAGAAGGATATAAAATATCATCCTTAATATGTTTTATAATTATATCATGTTCTTATTTAATATCTTATTTTGGTGAAGGACAAACATTATTAGCAGTACTTTCTGCAAGTCAAAATAAATATATCTATTCCTTAGTATTTAATAGTATAAAAATGCTTTGTGATTTATCAATTATATTAGTAAGTTTTAAATTTTCATCATTAGAAAGTATAGCAATTACAATATTATTATATAAAATATTAGAAGAGATAGTTTTAAGAATAGTCATGAAGAAAAAATTTCCTTGGTTACATAAAGTAAAAAAAGAAAATATTAAAATGTTTAAAATGACTAAAGATTTAGCAGGAGTACAAATTTTTAATATAATATTAAATAATGTTGATTCCATATTGATAATAACTTTTTTAGGACCAGTTTTTGTAAGTATATATACATCTTATATGTATATATGTAGATATTTAAATGAAATATGTTCTAAAGTAGAATCCTCAGTAGTAAGTTCTTTTGGAAATGTTTTTGCAAATAATGAAGAAGAAAAAATATATCCACTATTTAAAGAATTATTAGTATTATTTACAGTAATAGCAATAATAGTATCAATAACATTTAATTTAGGTATAAGAAGCTTTATAAAAGTATGGATAGGAAAAGAAAACTATTTACTTTCATATAGTGCAGCATTACTTTTTACAGGATATTTATTTTTATACATAATAAGCTTGCCACTTTTAGCATTAATTAATGCTAAAGGATATTTTAAAGAAAATAAAAATCATATTTTTACATGTGCAATAATAAATATTGTTATATCATTACTTTTAGTTAAAAAATATAAATTAAACGGATTATTAATAGGAACATGTTTAGCTTTTTTAATTAATATTTTATTAAAAATAAAAACAGTTCAAAAAAACATATTTAATAACTCTAAAATAAATATTTATAAATCATATACAAAAATAATAATACTAACTTTAATTTTAACATTATTATGTAAAAATTTAGAAGCAAAAATACTTATAATATCAAATTCATTTGTAGAAACAATCATATTAATAATAGGAATCTTTATATCATTGACAATGTTAATAATTGGTATATCTACAACCTGTAGCAAATCAGCAAGAAATCTATTAGGAAGAATCAAAATAATACTAAAAGCAAAAACAAGTTAACTATTTGTAAATTAAAGTAAAACGTTATAAAATTTATGTTATGATTATAAACAGGTGGTTTTAAGTGAAAGAAAAATTAGATAATAATTCTGAAGTTGAAAAATTAAAAAATAGTTTAAATTTATATAAAAGTAAATTAGAAAATATATATTTAAGAGCAAATAGCTATTCTAAAAAGAAAAAAATAGCTAAAGATTTATATGATTTTATGGATATATATAAAGGTGTATTTGATGAAGAAGCCCCTATTGCTTGGGAAAATGATATAGAAATTAAAAAAATATATTATGATATTGACAATATAAGTTTATTTAATTTATTTGAAAAAATATATCAAGATAAATATTTATATTCTAAAATGGCAAAAAATGTAATAACTTCATTTTATAAAATAAATTATCCATATTATAAAGTAAATCTTCTTTATTCTAAAAATTTATCTAAAATAAGCAAAGACGAATTTTTTGAATTAATATATTCTTTTTTAAAAAATTATAATATAGAAGAATATGGCACATTAAAAAACATTTTTAATGATTTAGAGATTTTAATAACAAATTCATTAGAAAGAGATGAATTTACGGGAGAAACAAAAAATATTTCAGCTTTAAAAAAAATATTTATAATACTTAAAGAAGAAAACGGAATAAATTTAGAAGTATTATCAACAGCAATACATGAATTTGGACATTCATATGAGTTTAATTTACAAAATAATGCTAAAGATAACCTTGGAATTGATATGTTTTCATCAGTATATACCGAAGTATCATCAACGTTCTTTGAATACTCATTTTTAAATTACTTAGTAGATAATAATATTCATAAAAAAGAAGCTATAATGTGCTTAGATGAATATTACAAAAGCTTACTTAATAATTTTGCTAATATAGGATATTCTACTAAATTTAAAAATATAAGCTTATCAGTAGATGATAATATAATTGAAGGAGAAGTTAACGATATAAAAAATCTTCATTATATTCAAAAGATTAAAGAAAAAACAAATTTTTATAGCATAATGGAATTTTATGATATAATATCATTCATAGAAAATTATCTTTATGGAATAGGTAAGTTATTTAGTATTTATATGTATGAAAATTATCAAAAAGACAAGCAAGAATTTAAAACACATTTTAATAATGCTTTATGTAATTATCCAATAATAAATAATATTTCAGCCTTTGAAAAAACTGGGGTAGATGAAAAAAATATTATAAGACCCGAGATACTTAAAAAAAGTCTTAGTAAACAATTAGATAATTTAAACAGATATTAAAATATGTAAAAGATAATGTAAAGGCTATTGTAATTTTAAAAAAAATGGTATATTCTAATATCATAGGGAGTGTGATACAAGTGATATACCCATCTATAGACAAAATACTAAATATTGTTGATTCAAAATATGCATTAGTATATATTGCTGCTTCAAGGAGCAAACAAATGACAAAAACTAATTATTTCCAAAAGCCAATTAATGAATATAAAAGTAAAAAAAATATTGGTAGAGCACTTGAAGAAATATACGATAATCTAATACATGTGGAGAAAAAAGAAAAATAAAAAAATACTTAGAAATAAAATAAAAACTAAGTATTTTTTTTAATAATTATAATTTTTAAGTAAATATCATTAAAAAAACAACTTATGAATAAGCTTAAATGAGGGGATAATAATGTTTTTTAAAAATATACATAAAAGAGAAAAAATAGTATTATTAGCAGTAATATTTTGCTTTATATTAATAGTATTTAAAGTATTTTATATACAAGTTATAGATTATAAAAAATTAAATAAACTAGCTAGTAGTCTTTGGAGCAGAAATTTACCAATAGAAGCAGATAGAGGAAGAATATATACTTCGGATGGAGAAGTAATTGCAGATAATCTTACAACTGTAAGTTTAGTTTTTATTCCCAATCAAGTAAAAGAAAAAGATAAAGTAGCAACAGATATAGCTCAAATATTAAATGTAGATAAAAAAGTAATAGAAGAACATCTTTATAAATCATCATCAATAGAAAGAGTGCATCCAGAAGGAAGAAGATTATCATATGAAATTGCAGATAAAATAAATGCCTTAGGGTATGATGGCGTTTACTTAGTTAAAGAAAGTAAAAGATATTATCCTTATAATAATTTAATGAGCCATATTTTAGGATTTGTAGGTATTGATAATCAAGGTCTTAGTGGTTTAGAATTACAATATGATACTTATTTAACAGGTTCGTCTGGGGCAATACAATATTTTTCTGATGCCAAAGGTAATAGATTAGAAAGAAGTGAAGTATATGTTGAACCAGAAGATGGAATGGATATTTATTTAACAATAAATTTTGAAATTCAATCAGCAATAGAAAGAGAATTAAAAAATGCTATGGACAAATATAACGCCGATGGTGCATGGTCAATTGCTATGGATCCAAATAGTGGTGAAGTACTTGGAATGGCATCATATCCTAATTTTGATCCAAATAATTATCAAGATTATAATGTTACAGAAATTAATAGAAACTTAGCAATATGGGCAAGTTATGAACCAGGGTCAACATTTAAAATAATGACTTTAGCTACCGCCATTGAAGAAAATAAAGTAGATTTAGAAAAAGATGTTTTTTATGATGGAGGAAGTGTCAATGTTGATGGAGCTAGAATAAAATGCTGGAAAAGTGGAGGACATGGTGCTCAAACATTTTTAGAAGTAGTACAAAATTCATGCAATCCAGGTTTTGTAGAATTAGGACAAAGAATTGGAAAAGAAACATTATTTGAATATATATCCAAATTTGGTTTTGGTAAAAAAACACAAATAGATTTAAATGGAGAAGCAACAGGTATACTATTTAATTTAGATAAAGTAGGACCCGTTGAACTGGCTACTACTGCATTTGGTCAAGGAGTAAGTGTAACAGCAATACAGCAAATAACAGCAGTAAGTGCAGTAATAAATGGAGGAACTTTATATAAGCCAAAAGTAGTAAAAAGAATAACTGAACATGAAACAGGAGAAATAATAAAAGAATATGATAAAGAAGAAGTAAGAAAAGTTATAAGTGAAAAAACAAGTGAAAAAGTTAGATATGCTTTAGAAAGTGTTGTAGCACTTGGCACAGGAAGAAATGCCTATATTGAAAATTATCGTGTAGGAGGAAAGACTGGAACTGCTCAAAAAGTAAATAATGGTGTCTATATGACAGGAAATTATATTGTATCATTTATGGGATTTTTACCAGCAGATGACCCGAAAGTTGTAGTATATGTAGCAATAGATAACCCAAAAGGAATAACCCAGTATGGAGGCACTGTCGCTGCACCAATAGCTAAAAATATTTTAATAGATGCAATAAGTGCTTTAAATATACCAATAAGTACAAGTACTATTCCAAAAGAATATCAATGGTATGATACTAAATATTACACTGTACCTAATGTTGTAGGAAAAAGTATAAAAGAAGCTAAACAAGAACTTAAATCTTTTCAAGTAGAATATACTGGAAGTGGAGATAAAGTTTTATCACAATCACCAAAGGCAGGAAGTAGAATAAGTGAAAATAGTACTATTAGAATATTATTATCTGATTGACAATAGATTATGTCAAATATAGCTATAAATAAAAATAAACAAGTTATTTATGTTATAATATAAAAAAGAGGGAAGTGGAATATGCTTACATTAACAAAATCATTATTTGCATTAATGATAGGATTTATTGCATCAACTTTTTTTGGACTTATAATTATTCCTTTTCTAAAAAAAATAAAATTAGGTCAAAATATTAATATATATGTTGAAGCTCATAAAAGCAAAGCTGGTACACCTACGATGGGAGGAATAATTTTTATAATACCGACAATTATTACTACATTATTTTTACTTTTTACAGGAAAAATATCTTATTCGATGAACTTAGTAATAGTACTTTTTGTTTTTATAAGTTATGGATGTATAGGATTTTTAGATGATTATTTAAGTATAAAAAGAAAAACAAATAAAGGATTAACACAAGTACAAAAATTATTTTTGCAATTTATAGTTGCTTTAATATTTTATATATTATATAGTCAGTTTACAGATGCTGATTCTTATCTTAGAATAAGTCTTCTTAATTTAAATCTTAATTTAAAATGGTTATACGGAGTTTTTATTCTTTTCTTATTAGTAGGAAGCTCCAATGCTGTTAATTTAACAGATGGATTAGATGGTTTAGCTGGTGGTTTATCAGTAATAGCTTTTTTAGCTTTTGGACTTATTGCTTGGGGTAGTTGGTGGATTGAAGGATACCAAGAATTAGGTATATTTTGTTTCATTTTAGTAGGATGTGTTTTAGGATTTTTAGTTTTTAATACACACCCTGCCAAAGTTTTTATGGGAGATACTGGAAGTTTAACATTAGGAGCAACGCTTGCAACAATTGCAATATTAACAGCTCATGAAATATCTCTTGCAGTAATTGGTGGAGTATTTGTAATCGAAACACTTAGTGTTATTATTCAAATATCTTCAGTTATAATTTTAAAACGAAGAGTTTTTTTGATGACTCCTATACATCATCACTTTGAAAGACTAGGTTGGAAAGAACAAGATATAGTTAAATTATTTTGGATAGTAGGACTAATACTTGGACTTCTTGCACTAATTTATGGAGTTTGGTTATAAAAAATTAAAAGCCGAATAGAAAATATAAATTCTATCTCGGTTTTCTTTTTATATAAAATTTTAGTTTTGTTTCTTTCATCTTTTTCATATAATTAATCAGAGTAACTAGGTGATGAAAAAGATGAAAAAAATTAATCTTAGTCTTTTAATTGCAGTTGTAATAATAAGTTTATTTGGTGTAATGATGATATATTCAGCAAGCTATGTTTGGGCTGAATATAAATTTAATGATCCATATAAATTTTTAAAAAGTCAATTTATCTTTTTGTTAGCAGGATATATTATAATGATGATAATGTCTAAAATAGATTACCGAAAATATTATAAAAAAGCAAATTTAATATTTGGAATATGCTTAATTTTATTAATTTTAGTCTTAATTCCTGGAATTGGCAGTGTGAGAAATGGTAGTAGAAGCTGGTTTGGAATTGGTGGATTTGGAATACAACCTAGTGAATTTACTAAATTAGGATTAATAATATTTACATCTAAATATTTAGCTAAAAACAGTAGAGAATTAAAAGATATAAAAAAAGGAGTATTACCAATATTAATTGTTTTATTTACTGTATTTGGACTTATTATGTTACAACCAGATTTTGGAACAGGTGTAGTAATAGTTATGAGTATTATTGTACTTTTATTTGTAAGTGGAGTAAAAATGGGATTTTTCATAAAAATAGGAATATTAGGATTAATAGGAATAGTAATATTAATTATTGTTGCACCATATAGAATGGAAAGAATAATATCATTTTTAAATCCATGGTCAGATCCATTAGGAAGTGGCTTTCAAATTATTCAATCACTATACGCAATAGGTCCAGGAGGATTATTAGGGTTAGGATTAGGTAATTCAATACAAAAACATTTCTATTTACCAGAACCTCAGACAGATTTTATTTTTTCAATTATAAGTGAAGAATTTGGATTTATGGGAGTTATGATAGTATCTATACTGTTTATAACAATAATATATCAAGGAATAAAAATAAGTATTAAATGTGAAGATGCATTTGGTAAATATATAGCATTTGGAATAACGTTTTCACTTGCATTTCAAACAATCTTAAATCTAATGGTGGTAGTAGGATTAATTCCCGTAACTGGAGTTACACTTCCATTTCTTTCTTATGGTGGTTCTAGTTTGTTAATAACAATGATATCAATGGGAATTTTATTAAATATATCTAGGTATGAAAAATAAAAAATCAAAGCAAAATCTTTACAATATTATTTATTTATTATATAATATAGTAAATAAAAGATAAGATAATAAAAAAGGAGTAAAGATGAAAGAATTTTTTAGTAATAATGGAAAAATTATATTATTTTTAGCATTTGCAATTGCAATAGGAGTTGGTGGTGCAACATTAGCAATAAGTATGCAAGATATGGGTGTTAATGTTAAGACAGGAGAATACAATGTAGTTTATAATGGTGAAGCAATATTACCTAAATCAACATTAGAACCAATAATGGATTCTAAATTATTGGAAAGTGAAAGTGCTAACAAGATTATGAAAATAACTTTTGATGTAAAAGGCGCTCAAAGTAATCCAACAGGTAAAAATCTTATTTATGATGTAACATTAACAAACTTAAATATGGACAAAGAGTTAAAAAACAAGTATCTTAGATGGCGTTTATATAAAAAAGGAATAATGCTTTCACAAGGTACATTTGAATCAGATTATTTTACAGATGAAAACAGAATAATCTTAACAAATACGAGAGTAGATTTACCTTCATTTGAAGATGTTGCGGACGAGTATGAATTTTATATTTGGATAAGCGAGCCATGTGAGGTAGAAATAGAAAAATGTACTCAAGATATGGATATTTCTTATATGCTTAATAAAAGTATATCAGGAGAAATAAAAATAGAATTATCAACAGAAAAAATATAAAAATTTTTATATTTTTTTTAAAGAATAGTACTTGAAAAATATAAATACAATATTATATAATATATTTGTTAGGAGTAATTTATGAATAAGAAAGCAAGCAAAAATATATTAATAGCATTTATATTAAATTTGTTTTTTTCAGTTTTTGAATTTTTTGGAGGAATATTAACTAATTCTTCATCTATTTTATCAGATTCAGTTCATGATTTTGGTGATGCTATGAGTATTTTTATTTCCCTTCTTTTGGAGAAAAAAAGTATTAAAAATTCTGATGAAAATTATACATATGGTTATCGTAGATATTCAACATTAGGTGCATTATTAGTATCAGGAATATTAGTAATAAGCTCATTATTAATAATTTATAGTGCAATAAAAAGAATAATAAATCCTATAAAAGTACATTATGATGGAATGCTATTATTAGCAATAATTGGAGTAATTGTCAATATAATAGCTGCTAAAATTACACATGATAAAGAAAATATAAATGAAAAAGCAGTAAGTCTTCATATGTTAGAAGATGTATTAGGCTGGATAGTAGTTTTAATAGGAAGTATTGTCATAAAATTTACAAATTTATATATTATAGATCCAATTCTTTCGTTATTAGTAGCAATATTTATATTAGTAAATGCTTTTAAAAATTTAAAAGAAGTTTTTGAAATACTTTTAGAAAAAAAGCCTGAAGAAATAGATTTAGAAAATATAAAAAATCATGTATTACAAATAGATGGAGTATTAGATGTTCATCATATACATATTTGGACAATTGATGGCATAAATAATTGTATAACACTTCATGTTTTAGTAGATAAAAAAATATTAATAAAAGAAATAGAAAAATTAAAAAAAAGTATTAATGAGTGCTTAAATGAACTTAACATTAGTCATTCTACAATTGAATTTGAAATAGAAAAATGTAAAGATGAAAAATGTAATAATTCACAAAACTTAAAAGTTCATAGCCATATACATACACATTAAAATTAAGGATGAGGTTATTTAATCTCATCCTTAATTTGATTATTGTGAAATTTATTTAATTTACTTCTTATCGAAATATCATTTAAAATATTTTTAGTTATCCATTCAATTTCAGAATCTTTTTCATAATTAGCTTTAGCATAAAAATCAATTCTGTTATCGTTTAAAAGTTTATATGCAATTTTTTTATTATTACCTTGATATACTGCAATAGCATATCCACCACTTTCTCTAACCATTCTCATCGAAGGAATATCTGTAAGACCATCACCAAAATAAATCATATTTTTAGCAGAAATTCTTCTTTCTTCAGCAAGCATTTTTTCATTTAAAGTTACATCATCAGAAATATCTAAAACACCTTTATTAATCCTACTAATAAATTGAGTTTTAGTAGTATAATTAACACACATTTTTGGCCATATAGCAGCTTTATTATCATCGTATAAAAATTCACAGGCATATATTTCTTTGAAAAATTTACTTATTGGTGTTCCTTCAATAATTTCCTTTAAACCAGATGAAATAATATAATGTTCAATTTTTAAATTTAACTTTTCACCAAATTCATTTATTCTATCAAACCAAGTTAAAACTCCTGGAAATAAAATAATATCATTACCTAAACTATTAAGATAATCTTTAGTTATAATCTTGTTATTAATATTACTTTCATAAATCATAGTATACATATAACTTAAAATTTTATCCATTTTTTCTTTTTCTGCTAAAGATGAAGTCTTTTGCCAAAAAGTTGAAGATGTAATTCCAAGATTTGGAATAAATGAATATTCTTGCATATCTTTATCACATAAAGTCTTGTCAAAGTCATATATCATAGCAACTAAAGTTTCTTTCTTTTCCATATATTTTCCTTTCTAATATTTATTTATCTTTTGTTTATATTTTATCATGTATAAGTTAAAATGTAAATTAATGAAAAAAATATTAATGTAATTTTAATTGCTTTAATAAGAAAAAATATAAAAGCAAAATTAGATATTGTAAAAAAGAAAATTTAATGATAAAATAAAAATAACTTAAAAATTTATTTGGTCGATTGGTCAAGGGGTTAAGACACTGCCCTCTCAAGGCAGTAACACGGGTTCAAATCCCGTATCGACTACCAATTATGTTTGTAATTCCTTATTATAAGGAATTTTTTTAAACAAGAATAAAAAAATAGTCAAAATTGACTATTATAAAAATGTTTTTAATTTTTCTACCGCTCTTTCTTGCATACTTACATATTCTTCAGCAATACTATGAATTTTAGCATCAGTAGCTTTATGATTTAGTAATTTTCTACCTTCAATAATTCCCATATTAGTACCTTGTAAAAGTAATTCTGCAATTTTTGAAGTACTTTGATCTGTCATTGTTTTCATTTCAATACCATACCATGTCATAACTTTATTAACAGCACTAGTTTCATGAGGCTTTTTAACTTTATCAGGATAAATTTTATTTATCTTATCGGATATAGCTTCATATTCTTGATATTGTTTTTCCAAAGTATCATATAATTCTTTATCCTCAACCTTATCTAAAATAAATTTTATTGCATCCATTCCCATACAAGCCCCTTTATTTAATTCATCTAAAACATTAATATTATTTTCCTTTTCATTTTGTTTTTCCATTAATTATCATCCTTTCAATATTATTTTTACAAAAAAATATAAAAATATAATAAAAATAAAAAATATATAAATAAATATATGTTATACTTATTACTAGGAGGAATAGAAAATGGAAAGTAAATTAATAATAAAAAAATGCGAAGAATGTAATAAAATAGTAAAAGTAATTGAAAAAAGTAATCAAGAAGATTTAATATGTTGTGGTAAAAAAATGAAATTATTAATACCAAATGAACAAGATGCATCTTTTGAAAAACACGTACCAACATATGAAATAAAAAATAATAAAATATTAGTTAAAGTAAATCATGTTATGAATAGCGATCATTATATAAAATGGATAGCTCAAGTTTCAGATAAAGGAGAAAAGACAGTATATTTAACTGAAAATGAAGAAGCACAAGCAGAATTTGATTATATTAAAGATTCAGTATTATATTCTTATTGTAACTTACATGGACTTTGGAAACAAAATGTAAAATAAATGTCAAAATAAAAAGAAAAAATTTTATAATTTATATTTTATGATAAACTAATAATGGAGGAAATAAAGATGAAATGTGTAAAAATAAAAGATGTAAGGGAATTTGAAATTGGAGATATTGAAGAGCCACAAAAAGATGGAGATAATGTAATTGTCGATGTTCTAAAAGCTGGAATATGTGGTTCTGATATACATTATTGGGATGCAGGTATGCCTAAAGGGTTAGTCATGGGACATGAATTTTGTGGTATTGTAACAGATCCTGGTTCAAGAGAAGATTTAAAAGTTGGAGATAAAGTAACAGCTCTCCCTATATCACCATGTGGAAAATGTCATGCATGTTTAACAGGAAATCCACAGTATTGTCCTCAAACGTGGACATATGCTTTAGGATTATCATTAACTATAATATCTAGTTTATATTTTTTAGCTAATTTAGTAATGTAGGGATTAGGAGTTGAAGTCGCAATTAAAACATTACTTTTATATTTTTGATTT
>CANPWS010000024.1 GCA_947584955.1 uncultured Bacilli bacterium
CGGGTACTTTATCTCCTTGAGTTAAATATACTATATCATTATAAACAACATCTTCAATATTAATTTCTTCTAAATGATTGTTCCTTTTTACTTTACATTTAATCTTAGAACTTTCTTCTTGTAAATGTTTAAAAGCTTTATTAGAACCATATTCAGAAATACTAGATATTAATGATGCTATTAAAATGGCTAAAACAATACCTATTGTTTCAAAATAATCAAAATCTTCAAATAAAAATAATATTTTAACTGCTAGTGCTATTAGTAATACTTTTATTATTGGATCACCTAATGATTCTATAAATAATTTAAAAAAAGTATTATCATTTTTGCTAGTTATTTTATTATCACCATATTTTTTTCTATTATTAATTACTTCTTCGTTAGAAAGACCGTTAGTATTTTTCATCTTTATCACCTAATAAATAATATTTAATATTTTAATTTTTAATATTAATTTAAAACGACAAAATATATCTTTCTAACTATAGTTAAAAAAATTATCTTTTTATTATAGATAATTTTTTATTTAGTATATTCAAATTCATAATCTAATATTCTAATAATATTTCCTTCTTCTATTCCCATTTTTTCAAGTTCTTCATCTATTCCCATTTTTCTTAATTTTTTACTAAATCTAACAAATGCTTCATCTGTGTTAAAATTAGTCATTTTAAATAATTTTTCTACTTCTTCGCCTTTTATTATATATGTATTTCCTTCTTTTACGATTGTAAATGGTTTTTCGTATTTAAATTTATATAAAACATGTGATTCTTGAATATCTTTATCATATAAAACTTCATCTTTAGTATTTTTTACTAACTCTTCTAAATCATTTATTACTTTATCTAATCCCATATTACTAATTGCTGATATTTCATATATTTTTTTATTTACTTTTGTCTTAAATTTTTCTAAATTTTCTTTTGCACTTTCTAAGTCCATTTTATTTGCTATTATTATTTCTTCTTTAGTTATAAGTTTTTTACTAAATTTTTCTAATTCTTTTCTAATTACTTGATAATCATCATAAGGTTCTCTTCCTTCGGAAGCACTCATATCTATTACATGAGCTATTATTTTTGTTCTTTCTATATGTTTTAAAAATTTGTGTCCTAGTCCTATACCTTCGGATGCTCCTTCGATTAATCCTGGTAAATCAGCAACGGTAAAAGAATAACCTGTTTTTGTTTTTACTACTCCTAAATTTGGGGATAATGTTGTAAAATGGTATGAAGCTATTTTAGGATTAGCATTACTTATTACTGATAAAATAGTACTTTTTCCAACACTTGGTAATCCCACTAATCCTACATCTGCTAACATTCTAAGTTCTACTTTAATATTTCTTACTTCTCCTGGTTCACCACGTTCGGCAAATGATGGACAGGGATTACTTCTTGTAGCTAGTGAAACATTTCCTCTTCCACCTCTTCCACCATAAGCTACTATTACTTCTTCGTTATGATGTGTTAAGTCTGCGATTATCATACCTGTTTCATTATCTTTGATGGTTGTACCTACTGGTACTTTAATTATTGTATCTTCTGCGTTTTTTCCATTTTTATTTTTTCCTTCTCCATTTAAACCAGCATTTCCTTTAAATAATTTTTTATATCTTAAATCAATAAGTGTCCTAAGTCCTTCATCTGCTTGAAATATTATATCTCCACCTTTTCCACCATTTCCTCCGAAAGGTCCACCCATTGCAATGTATTTTTCTCTTCTAAAGGCCATGCATCCATCTCCACCACGTCCTGATTCAATATTTACTATAACTTCATCTACAAACATATAAATCTTCTCCTTTTTCTTTATTTTATCATAAAAAAAAGAAAAATAATATATAAATATTTTAGTGATATAAAAACTATAAAATATACTTTATATCTACAATATATTTATCATAATTTTCATTATTTAATTCATTAACTAAATTTGTATAATCTATACTAATATTATTTTCTTTTATTTTAAATGTTATATATTTATTACTTGTACTATCAAGTATTATATCTTTTAAATATACAATATATTCTTCATTATTTTTTACTGCATATTTTAAATAATTATTGATATTTTCTATTTCTAAAATATTAGAATAAAATTCCTTATAAACATCATGTTTTGTTGTTAATATATAAATATCATTTTGTAAAATATAATATTTATCATCTTTTAATTGATAATTATATTTTTCCTCTTCTATTTCTTTTATTATTTCTTCATGATCATCATATACTTTTCCATGATAATAATATTCTTTTTCTTTATTTTCTTTTTGCGTATTTATTTCTATTTCATATAAATAATTATTAATTGTTGGTTTATTAAATGTTATTTGTTGATAATTTTCTTTATTATTATTTACAGTATTATTATTTGTACTATTTCCTCCACCACTTAATAAAAGTAAGAATATTATGATTAATATAAATATTCCATATCCAGAAAGTTTTACTTTAGCTTTATATTTTGAATCATTCCATTTTTCTTTAAATTTCTTCTCTTCTTTCATTAGTAAATACCTTTCCTACTAATTCATTTTTATTATGAATACCATTTAAGTAATCTTGTACTTTACATTTTTTCTTGCCTTCTATTTTTAATTCTATTATCTTTATTAAATTATCTTTAGAAGAGACAAATATTCCATCTTTTGTTATTTTTTCAATTGTTCCTGGTATTTCTTTACTACTTTCGTTTGTTTCTAATACTTTATATATTCTTACTCTTTTGTCATTTAAATATGTAAGTGCTCCTGGTAGAGAATCTAATCCTCTTACTTTATTAAAAATATTTCTTGATGGTTCATCAAAATTAATTAATTCATCTTCTTCAGTTATGTTATAGCCAAATGTTACTTTACTTTCATCTTGTTTAATTCTATCATTAGTACCATTTATTATACTAGGTAATGTTTCTATTAATAACTCTGCTCCTACATTACTCATTTTATTATATAATGAATCTAAATTATCTGTATCTAATATTTCTACTTGTTTACTTTTGATTATATCTCCAGAATCCATTTTTTCATCCATATACATAATTGTAATTCCCGTTATTTTATCACCGTTTATTATTGCACGGTGTATTGGAGCACCTCCTCTTAATTTAGGAAGTAATGAGCCATGTACATTAATACAACCATATTTTGGATAATTTAATATTTCTTTTGGTATTATTTGTCCATAAGCACATGTTATTATAATATCTGGTTTTTTATCTAATATTTTTTGATATTCTTTTCTTATTTTTATAGGTTGAAATACTTCAATATTATTTTCTAACGCTAATTTTTTAGTTTCAGAATAAATTATATTTCCTTTTCTATCTTTTTCTTTATCTGGTTGTGATACTACCATAATAACATTTGTATTTTCTATTAATTTTTTTAAAACATTCGCAGCAAATGATGGTGTTCCCATAAATATAACTTTTAAATTTTTCATTTTATCACCTATTTTTTATTATATAATAAAAGATAGGTTTTTTCTAGTATTTCCTATCTATTTTTTATCTTTTCAATATAATTATTAACTTTACTTGACCATCCTGGATCTTCGGCATATTTACTACCCATTAAGTTGGCATTGGTAAGTCCATATGCATAATAATTATTATAAATATTATCAATAAATCTTTGGATTCCTTCTTCTAATGTATTAAAGTATCCATAAGCTCCACAGCCACTTCCTTTCATTCCTCCAACATTGTGGCAAGTTTTTACAAGATAACTACAATCCCATGTACAACCTGTTTCATGTAACATGATAGCAGTTGCTAAATATGGATCTACTCCTTTTTCTAATGAATAACTAGCAATAAAATTACCATATCCACTTATGTTGGAATTAAGTGATAAATTTAATTTGTTTGCTAATTGTTCTAATGTCATACCATCATATACTATAGGTATTACTTCTTCAGATACTATTTCTTCATTTTGAGAAACTTGTTCTTTAGTAACTTCATTTTTAGTATTTTCTACATTAATTGTGGGATCTTGTATTTCTTCTTTGATAATATTTTCATCTGTTTCATCATATGTATATAAATTTTTTAATGTATCATCATCGTTATCTTTAACTATAACAAATGAATAAATAAAACTTACTAGAAATAAAATTAATACAAAGATGATATTTGTTACCTTCGATCGGCTAATTTTCACGTCTTTCACCTCTTGTGCTTTTTAAAAAAAGCATTTCCTATTCTAACATAAAAAGTGTTCTTTGTCAAAAATATATAATTATGTTAACTAAAAGATAACAAATAAAAAGAAGATTACTCAGATATTTTTTTAGTTTCTGGTTCATCTTCTAATTTCTTTAAAACTTCTCTTACTACAGAGGCTGTAGATTTTTTAACATCTCTTGCCATAGCTTCTAAAACTGGAGTACCTTTATCTTTAGCTAATTGTAATAAATCTTCAGCTTTTTCTTTTAAGTCTTCAGCTTTTTCTTTGGCTATTTTTAATACTTTTTCTTTATCTAAATCTTTTAATTCTGCTTTTAGTTCTTCGACTTTTTTAGTAAATTCTTCACTTACTTCTTCTAAATCTACTTCTTTAGCTTTTTTTAATAATTCATCTAATTTTTCTTTTAAATCACGTCTTAATTCGCTTCCTTTTTTAGGAGCAAATAATAAAGCTAGAGCTGCACCTAATCCTGCACCTAAAATAAATTTTCCTGCTCCACTATTTTTCTTACTCATCTACATTATCATCCTTTCTTTTCTTTCTATTAAAAATTTTTTTTATGATAAATGCTATTCCATCAACCATTTTATCACTAAATATTGCTAATTTATCTGTTGTAGCATCTATTATGGAAAATAATCCATCTAATGAGCTTACTTTTTTATTAACATCATCTATTACGATATTTACTTTATCTAATGTTTTTATTAACTTTACAACTAATATTATTAATACAACTATTAATATAGAACCTAAAATATATAATATTGCTGGTAATACATCATTTACTCCCATCTCTAATCATTCCTTTCTTTATACATAGAATCAATTAAATTAAATAAATCATCTGTAAGTTCTAAATCTTTTTGATTATTTTTATTTTCACTAACTTGTTTTTGATTTTTATTTTCTTGTGTATCTATTTTATCTTCAGGAACTTCTTTTATTTCAATTTTTTCTGTTTTTGTTTCTTCTAAAGCATGATTAACTATTTTTACATCATCATATTTTTTAGTATCTCTTTTTGGTGGGATATCATATGTTACTCCAAATTTATCATAATCATCATATGATTTTTTTTCTCTAGTACTAGTATTTTTATCTTCTAAAACATCATCTGTTGTCATATTATATAATAAATCATCTTCAGATAATCTTTCAACTTTCTTATTTTTTATTTCTTTTAAAAATTCACAATTTTCACATAACATATTAGCTTTTATATCATCTGTAAGTGTTCCATAAGCTTTTTTTCTAACTGATTCAAAATCTACTTTCTTGCTACCTCTTGGTATTGCATATGAATCTTCTTCTTTACTTACTACTTCTTCTTTTTTATAATTTTTGTCTAATATTCCATAAACTGGTGAGATAACTGGAGTAGGTCTAAATTTTTTGCTCTTATCTGCATCTTTTTTATTACTATATAACTTAGTTTGTGAAGGAGCTTGTATTTCTTCTTTTCTTTTTTCTGCTTCTCTTTCTTTTTGAACTGCACTTCTACTATACACAGTTGTATCTATAAAATCGTCATCATCAAAATTAAAAGGAAATTTTTGTTCTTCTTTACTTACTATATTTTCTTCTGCTAATGTTTTATTATCATTATTTGTTGTTTCTTTTTTATCATTTACTTGTTCTTCTAAAATTTTTTTCTCCTCTTCTTCTTTTTCTATTTTATTTCTCATAAAAGTAGGAAGTTTATTTTTTTCTTCAATTGGAGCTTCTTCTACTTCTTTTGTCTCATATACTTCTTCTTCGTCAGTAAATAAGTCTTTGAATTTATCAAGCAAACGCATTTCTACACCTCTTTCTTAAGATCACTTTTCATAAAGTTCATTAACAGTATCTTCATTTTCTTCATCTACGTCTTGTACATATTCCTGTAAATATTCAGAGAATTTACTTTCTGAATTTTTAGGTTTTTTTATTTCGTACGTTATTTCACTACCAAATGTTAAATTTTTGGAAATTAAATTACTGATTAATTTATCATTATATGTAATACTATTTAATATTATTGTAGAATAGTTTATTACATCAATTAAATTTTCTTCTTCAACATATGATTCTATTTTAGCATAATTATGTACTATTTCTAAAAAATATTTATCATCTTCGTACGTTATATTTATATACCCATCATTTATTTTTGAAAAATAATAACTTTGTTCTGTTTCTTTTTCGTAGTTTAAGTTATTTTTATAAAAATAACTTATTATATCAACATATAAAATTACTTCTGTGTCTTTAATTTTAAATTTTTTATTTACATCTCCATCATAAATAAGTTTTACGCCAATAGGAATATAGTATTTATATCCCATTGATGCTGTATTTACGTTACTATTATTATTTACTAAAATATTGTTGACAACATCTTTATATTCCTTAGTATCTTTATTTATTTTACTACATCCTGTTAAAACTATCAATAAAATTAATAGAGGTAATAATTTTTTCTTCATATATATCACCTACTCTTTTATATTATATCAAAAAAATATTGAAATTCAAATACTTTTTGCACTTTTTTTTAAATTAATTTAAATCAAAAAAATCACTAATTTTTACATTTTAAATATAATATAGTAAAGGAGGTTTATATGAATCCAAGATTTAGACCTGGAAGGCCAATGCCAGGACCAGGACCTATGAACAATAATAGATTTTTAGGTGGTGGTTTTCTTGGTCCTTTTGTTTTAGGGGGAATCACGGGTGGACTTTTAGCGCCAGCTTTCTATCCTAGACCTTATCCTGTTTATGGAGGACCAGGACCTTATCAACCTTATCCTTATCCATATTATTAATTAATTTTTTTCTTTTTCTTGCTCTAATATTGTATCACTTTTATACTAATTTTACTAGTTTTATATTAACTTTTATATTACTTTTTTTATCTAATTAAAAATTAATATGGATTTAAAATTATCTTAAAAAAATAAAGTGTTTTTTTAACACTTTTTATTTACATTTACTGTCATCTATTTTAATAATTAAATTTTTAAATTCATCTTTTTCTACATTAATAATTAAACAATTACTTAAATCATTTTTATTTATTGGATTTATATAATCTGAAGTATTAAAATATTTATATTTTTTCATTATAGCAAGTGAAAAACTTGTTTTTTTATTTTTACCATCTTCAGACCAAGTATAATCATTTTTACAATTTATTAGTCCACCATCACATTCAATAATATAATTTTGAGCTTGAGTTTTAATATTATTTATTAATATTTCATATTCAGTCTCTTCTGTTAGACTAAATGTATTTACTAAAGATGATATTGCAATTATAAATATTGCTGATAATAACATTATACTAATTATTAATTCTACTAATGTAAATCCTTTGTTATTCATATTCACCTCAAACATTAATTTTATTTGTATTTTTTCTTATTAAAGTTTACTTTTTTTTTATTATATGTTATATTCATAGAGTGATTATATATGAAAAAATTTAATATGATTGATGAAGAATTTGTTTGTGAAAATTGTAATAAAATGGTTAAAAAATTAAATTATTCGGCACGTGATCATTGTAATTATTGTCTTTATTCTAAGCATGTTGATATTATGCCTGGAGATAGACAAAATACTTGTCATGGTCTTCTTAAACCAATTGGTATAGAAAAATATAAAAATACTTATAAGATAATTTATAAATGTGAAAAATGTCATTTAACACATAAAAATATTATGGCTAATGACGATAATTTTGACAAAATTATTGAATTATCAAAACTTAATTATTAATTATAAAAATAAATTTGTAACAAAGTCTCCAATTACTGGAACAATAAGAATAACTACTAGTAGTAAAATTGCCAACATAATTGCAAATTTAAGTTCTGAATTTATACCAACTTTAGCTTTTGGTTGTTTTTTTGTAATTACTGTATTATTTATATTATTAGATGTATCATATAATACTTGTCCATTATTATTGTTAGCACTATCTTCATCAGTAATAATTTTACTTGCAGTATCAGAAATTACACCTGTTACTGTGGAAGTATTTATATTATTTGGCTGAATATTCATATTTTGATTTTGCTGATTAATCATTTCTGGCATTACCATGGCTTGTTCATTATTATTAACATTTCCATTTAGTATTTCTGAAACATTATTGTTAACTAAATTACCACTAGCTTGTACCATGTTATTTTGATTAACAATTTCTTCATTATTATTTAACATATTACTATTATTATATGTATCCATAGGCGTAGGAGCTTGATATAAATTATTGTCTGACTGAATAGGATTAGTATTAAGATTTTGATTTAAATTATTATCAACCGCTTGATAGTTATAATTTTGGTTAATCATATTATTAGTATTTAATGGTGCAGTTTGCATATTTTGCTGATAATTATAATTTTGATTAATACTATTATCTCCCATAGTATAATTAGCTTGATAACTATTTGGCTGTGGTATATTCTGATTATTTAATTGATTATTTATAAATGATCCATCCATATTTGTATTATTATCGTTATTCATAAATTGCCCTCCAATTTTTATAAATTCCATGTATCATCTGAATAATCTTCAGTGATTCCAGTTACAAATTTAACATTCGTACCAGGTGCTTTTGTAAGTTCTGGTTTTTCTTTTACTTCACCATAACTTGATAATGATTGATAGTTTACTCTATTAACATTTGCATTATTATAGCCATTTTGATTTGGCATATTATTTGGCATTCTTTGATTATAAATATTGTTATTATACATATTATTATTTATCATTTGTGGATTTATATTTTGTTGTACAGTTTGCATATTTTGTTGCGGATTTTGCATATTTTGTGCATACTGTGTTTGTCTTGGCACTTGATTTTGTATTTGTCTTGACATACTATTAAAAGATACTTGTGCATTTGAATTTGTATTATTTATAGGTACTGCATTTACAGGTCTTGGTGGCATTATATTTTGATTTACATTATTCATTTGTTGATAATTTGCATTATTATTACCCCTTTGAACATTTTGATTATTTTGTGGCATATTGTTAACATAATTATTAGGTATTGTAGCACTTTGATTATTTTGCATATTCATTTGCGGCATAGTAATTTGATTATTAGGAGTTTGATTATATGATTGAGCATTCATATTAGCTACTTGAGTTTGGCTATAATAACCATTTACTCCAGCTTTTCCTAATTGAGAATTTTGATAAGTATCTGTTACAGTCTTTACTTCTTCTAACTGATTATCTTGTTTATTAGAATTTTCTTTTTTAGCTTTCTTTTGTTTTGTATCTACTAAAAAACCAATTACAGTTACAATAATAATTCCCAAAACTACTAATATATAAACATAATATTCTAATAAGAAGTCATATATAGCACTCATTCAAATTTCCTCCTTTTATTCTAATTATATATATTATCCCTAGTATTAATATTAGCACAAATATGACCATTTTGCAAGAATTACATTTCTCTTTTTAACTATATTTCTATTTCTAATCTTTCTAATACATTATTGTCTATTTTTTGTAATTCATTTATTAATAAATCTAGTGATTTTTTATATTGCCCTTTGTTAAATAAAATTGTTGCTTCATCTAAAGCTTTATCTATATCAGGATATTCACTTCTAAATCTATTTCCATATACAATTAATCTTTCACTAAAAATAACACTTTTAATTAAATCATTTGTTTTATTATATATTTTAAATACTAAATCTCTTGCAGTATCTACTCTAATATTTAATATTTTTATGACAATTGGCTTTTTTTCTAACTCTTTAGATATTTCTCTAAGTGATTCATTAGCTTCGGATAATTCAATAAAATAACTATTTGGTATTACTGGTATTTTATATTCTTTTAATTTCATTTTTGCTTTTTTAAGAAGATTTTCAATAGTATCAAGTTGTTCTCTAGCTCTTGTTTCATCATCTTTCATACTGGTTATTGAATGAAGTTGATAATCTAAATCATCTTGTAATCTTGATAATCTAGTATTAAGTTCATCTAACTCTGATGCTAATTTTGAATAAGCAAAACTTTTACTTTTTCCTTGATCTACTAAAGTTTTATAATCACTATTTATTTGTTCTAAATTTTTATTAAGTAAGCTAAATTTATTTATCTCTTCATCTGATAAATTATAATTTAATTTTATATCATCTATTTGAATATAAATATCATATACTACTTTATTTATTTTCTCTATTTTGGATTTTAATATCTTTATATTTTCTCTAAAAATATCTTTACTTTCTTTTTCTTTATCAAAATCTGCAAAAAGAGAATTAAAATAATTTAATATTGTTTTTAACTCTACATCAGATTGTCCTAACTCTAAATTTTTTAAATTATTCATGACACTATTTACTTTATTTCTTATTTCATTTATATTGTATTCAACGTTTAAATATCCTAAAGAATAACCATCTCTTAACATTCTTGAATAATGCGTAAGTACTTCATCTATTGAAGATGGTATTAATACTGTTGCCATTAATACTAAATATGGTGTCTTTTCCAATATTTCTTTCATTTTTTCTATTAGTTCTTCTAGTACTATTACTATTTTTTCTACTTCAACATAGTCATTTAAATCCATAGCTTTTTCAAATTCATGAAATTTTTTATCAATGACATTAAATTCATTTTCTATATATGTATCTACTTCTCCATAATCTTTTCTTGTTCTTTCAAACTTATTAGTAAGCTCACGGTATACTATTTTTAATTTAGTGATGATACTTCTATTTCTTTCTTCGGACTGTGTTACCAATTTTATTTCATTTAATAAATTATCGGATTTTCTTTTTATTGTACTTATCTCTATTTCTATATCGGCTATTTTTTTTATGGCATTTTTATATTCTTTTCTATCAATTAAAAAATCTACTTCACTTATCATATCATTTATTTTAGGTACTCTATCTTCTTTTATAAGTTTAAATGTTTTATCCCAATCTTCTAGTTTTGCTTTTAAATTATCCGTCTTAACTAAATCTCTAACTTTAGATATTTCACTTAAGATTGGTACTCCAACTAACTTATTTTTTTCAACATCTAAGTATTCTATTTCTCTTTTATATTTTTTGGTTTGATTCTTTTTTATAATCGAGAAAGTAACAATAATTAAAATAAGTGATAAAGCAAATGTTGATATTGCTAATAATATAATATTGTCCACTTACATCACCTTCCGATACTAATAGTTATATAATATATTTTAACATATTTTTGTACTTTTTGACATATAAATAAAAATTTTTTTATATTTTGTAAATTTATATCTTTTTTATCATATTTTACTTGTATATTTTTAATATTTACTTTACATTTTTTATTAGTTAAAGCTATTAAAAAAAGGTCTAATTTGGAGACTGCTGAAAAAGTAGACAAAATTAAAAACTGATATTTAGAATTAGGTTCTAGTTATCAGTTTTTTTATGATTTTTATAAAAAAGTTGCAAATATAGGTTATCATTTACCGAGACTGCTGAAAAAGTAGACAAAATTAAAAACTGATATTTAGAATTAGGTTCTAGTTATCAGTTTTTTTATGATT
>CANPWS010000025.1 GCA_947584955.1 uncultured Bacilli bacterium
TTAGAGGTGCCACTGTTTTAACTAATGTAGGATTATTAAATAATTGGGATGTAAGAAATGTAACAGATATGAGTATGTTGTTTTTAGATGCAGTTAATATACGAGAGTTAGATTTAAGCAGTTGGAAAACTGATTCAGTACAAGATATTTATCAAATGTTTGATGGATGTACTAATTTAACCAAAATAGGAGATATAACTAACTGGAATGTATCAAATGTAACTATTTCAGAATATATGTTTAATAAAGCAAAAAATTTGACAAATATAGGAACATTAGCAACTTGGGATGTAAGCAAAGATAAACATATGGCTGGAATGTTTAAAGAATGTACAAAACTATTTGGACTTGATTTAACAAATTGGAAAACAACTTCTGCAGAGGAGATGGATAACATGTTTTTAAATTATAAAGGATCAGATAGTGTAGGAGATTTAAGTGGATGGGATATATCAAATGTAACAAGATTAGATAATATGTTTTCAAATGCAAGCTTAAAAATTGTAGGAGATTTAAGTGATTGGAATACAACTAATGTAACAAATATGCATGATATGTTTTCTTACACAAATTTAACAAATATAGGAGATTTAAGTAATTGGAATACCTCAAATGTAACAAATATAAATGGTATGTTTGCATATACAAGTTTAAAAGATATAGGAAATATAAGTAAATGGAATACCTCAAATGTAACAGATATGCATGAAGTATTTAGAAATACTAATTTTGATAGTTTAGATATAAGTGGATGGAATACAACAAATGTAACAACATTTGAAAAAATGTTTAAAGAAGCAAAATTGCCAAATATGACTTTCAATTTAAAAAATACAACTATACCAGTGATAACAGAAATGTTTAAGAGTGCAACAGGAAATATAACGATAAATTATATATCTAATTTAGAAGAAATAGCTAAAGAAATGAGCAATCAAAATAGTGCAGTAGTTAAAATGGGAAGTATTTTATCGTAAAAATATTATTTATAAATTTTTGAGAATACTATACTTATTATGGTATTCTTTTTTTAATATTTTTATCATATAGGTATATTTATCCTTTTCTTTCATTTATATTTATATTGTGAAATTTTCATGATATAATATTTAATACTTGGATGTGATATGTTGTGAACAAAATAAAATTAATTATTTTTATATCAATTTTAATTGTGGTTTTTTCTATAATTGGTTTATTTATAGTACAAGCTAGTGAAGAAATAAAAACAGAAGAAGATATAATAGAGAGACAAAATAAAATAACTGATAGTAACTTAGTTTATGGTTATACTTTTGATAACCCAAATATAATAATAGACCCATATAAAGAAAATTATCAAAGTGTATTAATTATGTTTGAAACAAAAGATTATATTAGTTTAAAAGTAGTAGTAAATGATGAATATAACTTTAATACTCCCATTACAAATAGACATTATATAGGAATAGTTAATTTAAAAAATGGAATTAATAATATTAAAATTATATATAATAACGAAATAAAAGATATAACATTAACAATAAAAGAAGAAGGAAAAAAGATAGATTTTACTAAAGCTAGCATTTTAAAAAATGGTCATTTATTAGTAGGTATAGATAAAAAAATAGATAATGATACTAGTGAAGGATTAAGAGAAATAGATGCACTTGGAAAAATATATTATGAATATATAATAGAAGATGGTTATAAATATTTAGCATGTGAAATAGATGAAGAAAAATTAGCAGTTTTAAGTAAAAATTTAATTATATTAGATAGACAAAATGGAAATATAATAAAAACTATTGATATATCAAAATATAATGAAAATTGGGAAACAATAAAATATGAAGATAATAAAATAAAACTTTATACTATAGAAAAAGGAATATCAATTGATTTAGATGGTAATATTGAAGAATTTACATATAGTTCTGATGAAGATAATATAAATAATGAAATAGATGAATCAACTTATAACGAAAGATTGCAAAACGAAGATGACAGCTTTTTAAAAATAGATTGTAATGCTTATTATAATAATAAAAAAGCTGTTAGATTTTCTATAAATAAAGTAACTAAAACAAGTAATAAAAATATATGGCTACTTAAATATAGTAAAAAAGGAAATTATAATGTAGAGATAAAAAAAGAATTTAATAGAATAGTAGTAAGTTCTAAAGATATAAAAGAGTGTAATTCATATATAATTTTAGATAAATTTCCTGGTAAAAAAGTCTATGAATTATGTAATAATACTAATTATATATATACAAGTAATTTAAAAGGTAAATATTCTATTTATTTAAAAATAGGAGATAAAGTATATAAAACGGATAAATATATACAGTTCTAATTATTAAAAAATATTATGTAAAATTTACGTAAAATATATTTATTAATTTTAATTTTGTGCTATTATAATAATCAATTAGAAAATGAAGATGATGCTATTACTATTTGAATATTCTAAAGATATTACAAAAAAGTTAGGTGGGATAGGCATGACATATATAAAAAATTTGTTTTTAAGTGTTTTACCAGTAATAAAATATATGGTATTTTCTTATTTAGTAATATTTATAGCATACGTATTTTATTTATTATTAGGTACAAATGATGCTAATTATTTTGTTATAAATTATGGATCTTATATTCTTATATTATATAATATAATATATATATTTTATTTAAGAAGAAAAAATATTATTTTATGTAAGAAAACAAAACCAATATTACCATTTATTATGCTTGGAATATCGTTTGCTTGTTTTTGTAATATGATAATTTTAACAATTAATAAAAATCAGGTTATAGATGTAAATATTTATGTTTTAATATTTTCTAGTGCTTTAATTGGTCCAATTGCCGAAGAAAATATATTTAGACATTTACTTGTAAAAAATATAGAAAAATTTAATAATAAAATATTAACAATTATTATTGCTAGTTTAATATTTGCAGTTATGCATGATGGAATAATAAATATAATATATACTTTTATTTTAGGAATTATATTAAATATTATTTATATAAAAAATAAAAATTTATTGTATCCAATAATTGTACACTGTAGTGCAAATTTTATTACACTATTCTTAACTGTATATGATAAAAATATTTTAATAATTAGTTTTATTTTACTTGCTATGAGTTTCTTTATTGTAAAAAGAGATTATTTATTGCGATAGATAATTTACTTTATTTTTAAATTATTATATAATTATATTAGAAAGGGGTTAGTTTTATGGAAAGATATAATATATTACCAGCGGATACTTATATTGTTATTAATAAAAGTATCATTAATAACGAAGATAGAAAAATATTAAATATGCTATATCAGCCCATAATAGGACCACTTCCTATAATGCTTTATTTTTCACTTTGGTCTGATTTAGATAAATTAGAGTTGTTAAGTGAGGAATATACTCATCATCATTTAGTTACAAATATGCATCTTTCATTAGATGAAATAGTAGATGCTAGGTTAAAATTAGAAGCTGTTGGATTAATAAAAACATATTTTAAAGAAGGATCAATAAATAATTATGTATATGAATTATATTCTCCGCTTAGTGCTTCAGAATTTTTAAATCATCCAATTTTAAATATTGTATTATATAATAATACAGGAAAAAAAGAATATGAAAAGATAGTAAGCTACTTTAAAATACCTAGAGTAAATTTAAGTACATATAAAGATATTACAGCTTCATTTAGTGATATTTTTACTTCTGTAGCACTTACTTCTTATGAAGTAATTAATGATAATTTGAGGAAAATAAATAAATTAAAACTTGATATCAATACAAATTTTGATTTTAATTTTTTAGCATCATCGTTTCCTAAGAATATAGATGCTAATAAAGTACTTACAAAAGATAATAGAGAACTTATATTAAATTTGTCTTTTATATATGATATAGATGCAATGAAAATGCAAAATATAATAAAAGGATGTTTTAATGAAAGAGGAACAATAAATAAAGAAGAACTTAGAAAAGCTTGTCGTAACTATTATCAATTTGATCATGGTGGAGTGTTACCTAGTGTTACATCTAATTTACAACCAGAATATTTAAGAAAACCAGTTGGTGATAATTCTAATAGAGCTAAAATGATATATACATTTGAAACCACTACTCCTTACGAATTACTAAAAAGTAAAAATAATGGAATACTACCTACAAAAAGAGATTTAAAATTAGCCGAAGATTTAATAATTGATTATTCATTGAAAGCAGGAGTTGTTAATGTACTTTTAGATTATGTCTTAAAAACAAATAATAATAAATTAACAAGATCACTGGTTGAAACAATTGCAGGGCAGTGGCAAAGACTCAAAATAGAAACAGTTGAAGATGCGATGGCATTAGCAGAAAAAGAACATAAAAAATATAATAAAAATAAAATAATTAAAGAAGAAAAAATAGAAAAAATCCCAGATTGGTTTGATAAAGAAATATCCAAAAAACAAGTTAGTGAAGTTAATAAATCAAAAATTGATGAATTATTAAAGGAGTATAAATAATGGAAAGTTTGGGAGAATATATAAAGAAAAACTATGGTAATATTTCATATGATTTAGAAAAAGAATTTGATAAATATTATAATGAAGATGAATTATTTAAAAAGATAGTTAATTCTCTTGATATAGAAAAATCAAAACTTGTTTTAAATACTTCTAAAATTATGGATTCATGTAATGAATTAAAAAAATGTATGAAGTGTAAAAATATTTTAGAATGTAAAAATGATGTTACAGGATATATATATTATCCAAGTGTTGAAAATGAAGAAGTAGTATTTAGTTATGTTATGTGTAAATATCAAAAAAAAATAGAAAAAGATAATTTTTATTTAAAAAATGTAACTTATTTTGAAATGCCTAATGAACTATCTAAAGCTAGTATGAAAGAAATTGATACAAGTGATGAAAATAGATATGAAACCATAATATGGATTAAAAACTTTATTGATAATTATAAAAAAGGCATTACTAAAAAAGGATTATACTTAACAGGAAATTTTGGCTGTGGAAAAACTTATTTATTATGTGCAATGCTAAATGAATTAGCAAAAAAAGGTAGTAAAGTAGCGGTTATATATTATCCAGAATTTCTAAGAAGTTTAAAATCATCATTTTATGATGAAGATTATAGTTTAAAATTTGAAGAAATAAAAAAAGTAGAATTGTTACTTATTGATGATATTGGTGCAGAAACTACAACTAGTTGGGGAAGAGATGAGATATTAGGAACAATTTTGCAATATAGAATGCAAGAAGGATTGGTAACATTTTTTACTTCAAATTTTAATATAAAAGAATTAGAAGAACATTTTGGTATAAGTAAGGATGGAAATGAAAAAGTAAAAGCAAGAAGAATTATAGAAAGAATAAAACAACTTACAGAAAGTATTGTTATGGTAAGTGAGAATAGGAGAAAGTGAAAAAAATGAAAGAAGAAAAAGAAAAAAAAGAAATTTCAAGGGATTTTGTTGATGAAAAAGGAAGTAAATCAACACTAATAATTGAAGAGATGAATGGTCAAAAAATAAATTTGAAAAGTAATAGTAAGTATAAATTACAAAAAAATCAAAATGATATGTCTAATAAAAAAAATAAAAGCATACTTACTAGAGAAATAGGACCAAAAATAAAAGGTGATAACGTATTTACTAGAGATATTGGTATTAGAAGTCATGGCTTTGCTCAAGTAGCCTCATTATCTTTTATCGTCGCTTTAGCAGGAATTTTTGTAATGTATTTAATGCTTAGGTACTAAAATTTATGAAAAATTATATACTTGACTATATTAATGAAAATGAATATAAAAAGAAAGAAAAAGCCATAAAAAAATACAATATGCTAGCGTATAAAAAACTTATTTTTGAGTATTATAACGATTTAAGAGAAGGCAATTTTCAGGGAGTATGTGTTGAAAGTGATAAACAAAATAAAATTAGTAAATACGAACTTAAATTACCAACAGATAGAATGTTTGCTAATGTTCATGGTCCACTTATGCTTCATTATAGTGTATATGAAAATCAGCATATTGTTATGCTTAATACTTTGACGCCAGAAGACGTTTTAACCGAAGGACATATGGAAGAACTTTCTACTTATAAAGGCGTTATGGTTACCAATTCACATAAAGATAAAGATGTATTTAAAATAAATTTATTTAATGCAATGAATAAAAATGGCTATACTAAAATTGCAGGATTGTCATTAATTTTAGTATTATCGATTTTTATGTTTATATTTATATTAATTAGATTTTTATAATGGAGGAATATTCATGAACTATACAGCACTTCAAATAAAAACTAGTTATTCAATTTTAGAAAGCTTAAATAGTATAGATAAATTAGTAAAAAGAGCTAAAGATTTAGGATATAAGTCTTTAGCTATTACTGATTCAAATAATTTATTTGGCATAATGGAATTTTATTTAGAATGTAAAAAATATGATATAAAACCAATAATCGGAATAGAAATAAATTATAATGATGATAAAGTTTTAATTTATGCTATGAATGATTTAGGATACAAACAAATAATTGAAATTGCCACTATGATATCTGAAGATAAATTTAATTTTGATTTTTTACAAGACAATAATAATTTGATTGCTGTCTTTCCTTATGCTTCTTTTAATCAAAAATTATTTAATATGTTTAAAAATAAATATATAGGTTATAGTAGCATTTTAGAACGTGAAAAAATTAGTGATAAATATAAAAAAGTATTTATAAATGATGTATCTTACTTAGAAAAAGAAGACTATCATTATTTAGATTACTTATATATGATTAAAAGTGGAAAAGTACTTGGAGAGTATGAATTAGGAACTCACAAAAATAAATATTTATTGAATTTTGATGAAGTAAATAAAATAAGTACAGAGGAAGATATAAAAAATACTAAAGAAATAAGTGATAATTGTAATGTAGAACTTAAATATAAAGAAGGTCTTTTACCAATATATGATCCGAATATAGATGCTTTTGAGTATCTATCATCATTATGCAATAAAGGACTTAAAAGAAGATTAAATAATAATGTTTCTAAAGAATATCAAGAAAGACTTGATTATGAATTATCAGTTATAAAAAAAATGGGCTTTTGTGATTATTTTTTAGTTGTGTGGGATTATGTAAAATATGCAAAATTTCATAATATTTTAGTAGGACCTGGAAGAGGTAGCGCAGCAGGGTCATTAGTTAGTTATACACTTGGAATTACAGAAATAGATCCAATAAAATATGATTTACTTTTTGAAAGATTTTTAAATCCTGAGAGAGTGACAATGCCTGATATTGATATTGATTTTGATAATGAAAAAATTGATGAAGTAATTAACTATGTTATAAATAAGTATGGACATAAAAAAGTTGCGGGTATTATTACTTTTATGCGCATGTCTGCAAAACAAGTAATTAGGGATGTTGGAAGAGTTTTAAAAATAAATATTTCTGTTATAGATTCTATAAATAAACAAATTACTTATCCAACACTTAATGAAAATTATGAAAAAAATATAGCTTTTAAAAGAATTATTATGTCTAGTGATGAATTAAAAAATTTGTTTAATATTTCTCTTAAATTAGAAGGCTTAATAAGAAACCCTTCAATTCATGCTGCAGGTATAGTTATGAGTAAATATAGTATAGATGAAATAATACCACTTTACAAAAATGGTGATATGTATTTAACAGCCTTTACAAAAGATTATTTAGAGCCATTAGGTCTTTTAAAAATGGATTTTTTAAGACTAGCAACTTTGAGCTTTATAGATAATATAATAAATACTGTTAGAGAAAATGAACATATAAATATAACTTTTGATAAAATTCCACTTGATGACATAAAAACATTGAAAATTTTCTATGATGTAAATACAGATGGTATATTTCAATTTGAATCAGATGGAATGAAAAATTTTTTAGCTAAACTCAAAGTTAAATCTTTTGATGATATAGTTTTGGCACTAGCATTATTTAGACCTGGGCCTATGGACAATATAGATATGTTTATTAAAAGAAGAGAACATTTAGAAAAAACTTATTATTTACATCCATCATTAGAGCCAATTTTAAAACCAACTTATGGAATTATTGTTTATCAAGAACAAATTATGCAAATAGCATCAACAATGGCTGGTTATACTTATGGTGAAGCTGATGTGTTAAGACGTGCTATGAGTAAGAAAGATGAAAAAAAATTAATAAGTGAGAAACCAAAATTTATTGAAGGAGCTTTAAAAAAGGGCTATGATGAAAATTTAGCAAATCATGTCTTTGATTTAATTTTAAAATTTGCAGATTACGGTTTTAATAAATCCCATTCAGTAGCATATGCAATTATTGGATATAAAATGGCTTTTTTAAAAACTTATTTTTTAAAATATTTTCTAACGGCATCTCTTTCAAGTGTTATTGGTAATGAAAATAAAACTAAAATATATATTCAAGAAGCACGTAATAGTGGAATAAAAGTTTTAAATCCTGATATAAATAAAAGTGAATATAAATATTTAAATGAAAATGATGGAATAAGATGTCCTTTATCTATTATAAAAAATGTTGGAAAATCTGGGTATACAGAAATAGAAAAAGCACGTATTAATGGCGAGTTTACTTCCTTTATTGATTTTGCTATAAGATGTTATTCTAGTTCACTTAATAAAAAAGCAATTACTTATTTAATATATTCTGGTTCTTTTGATAATTTTTCTTACAATAAAAAAACATTAATAAACAATTTAGATAGCATCCTTAATTATGCTGATTTATCTAAAGATAATGGTATGATTGAATTAGAAATGCCATATATACATGAAGAAGAAGAATACTCTAAGAGTGAACTTATTAATCTTGAATATGATACTTATGGTTTTTATCTTACATCACATCCTACGTCTATATATAAAGATAAGAATGATACCGACTTAATAAATATAGCTGATTATTTTAATAAAAAAATTAATATTGTTATTATTGTTGAAAAATTAAAAGAAGTTGTTACTAAAAAAAATGACACTATGTTATTTGTTGATGGTAATGATAATACTGGATCTGTTAGTGTAACTTTATTTCCAAATGTTTATGCCAAAAATAAAAATATAGAAAAAGGCTCTATTATTAGAGTATGGGGAAGGGTAGAAAAAAGATTTGATAAATATCAGTTAGTTGCAGATGAAGTTTATAATCTTTCTTAAAATTAGTATTTAAGTCTATTATAAAATAGTATTTTACATGAAAAAAGAGAATTTGTTTCTCTTTTTAATGTACATATTTTTTGTGACTAATGTCTATTATAATTTTTAATTGCTTATTTAAAAACTATTTTTAATTACTAAAATATATTAAATGGATATCTATCAGGTAAATTTATTTCGAATTTTAACTTTTCTTTTGTTGTAGGATGATTAAAAGATACAGATTTAGCAAATAAGGCAATATTATCATTAGTCTTACTATTTTTATTATATTTTTGATCACCATATAGAGGATTATTTCTTGAAGAAAATTGAACTCTTATTTGATGTGAGCGTCCCGTTTTTAAATTTATTTTAATTAAATTTAAATTATCCTTTCTTTTTATAACTTCATAATCTAAAATAGCTTCTTTACCTAAATCTTTATTGACAACTTTTGTTATATTAGTATTATGATCTTTAAGTAAAAAATCTTTTAATGTCCCTTTATCTTTAATACTGTTTTCTACTACAGCATAATATACTTTATTAAAAGAACCATTTCTTATTTGTTCGCTTAATCTTGATGAAGCTTTTGAAGTTTTTGCAAAAATTATAATACCTCCGACGGGTCTATCTAATCTATGAACAAGACCTAAGTATACATTATTTGGTTTATTATATTTTTCTTTTAAATATTTTTTTAAGATATTAAGTAAATCTATATCTTGAGATTTATCCTCGCAAACAGGAATATTAATAGGCTTTTCTACTACTAGTAAGTGATTATCTTCATAGATTATATTAATCTTTGGTAATTTTTCCATATATTCCGCATGGTAGGATTAAATTTTCACTTGTTGGTAATCCTATTTCTCCTGTTTCTATTTTACTATCTTTAAAAGTTAAGTTTAAAATATTATTAAGTGATGTTGGAGATATCCCTGTTGTATATGAATTTATTAAAACAAAACAATAATTATCATCAAGAATATCTTTTACTTTTAAAAGAAGTTCTTGAATAGAATCTTCAAGACGCCAAACTTCATTATTAGGTCCTCTTCCATAACTGGGAGGATCCATTATAATTGCATGATATGTTCTTCCTCTTCGTTTTTCTTTTTCTAAAAATTTTATAACATCATCGACAATAAAACGAATTTTTTTATTTTCTAAATTACACAATTTCATATTTTCTTTTGCCCATTCATTAATACTTTTTGAAGCATCTACATGGACTGTTTCTATAACATTATTGGAACTTGCCGCGGCCATTGTAGCGCATCCTGTATAAGCAAATAAATTTAAAACTCGAATTTCGTGATTGGAAGAGTTATTTAATTTTTCCATAATGTAATCCCAATTTGTTGCTTGTTCTGGAAAAACACCTGTATGTTTAAAATTTGTGGGACTAACTTTAAATGTTAATTGTTTATATTTTATAGTCCAATAATCTTTTATTTTTTTTCTAAATTCCCAATATCCTCCACCTTTATTACTACGATGATAAAATCCATCCCATTTTTCCCATATATTATTATTTCCTTTTTTCCAAATTATTTGTGGATCAGGTCTTCTTAATATAATATCTTTCCATTTTTCTATTTTTTCTCCATCTCCTGTTGCAATGCACTCATATTCTGTCCAATTCGTACTTAAGTTTATCATGCTATCTCCTTTCGTTTATATTATAACAAAAAATATATTACTATTCAATAATCGCAGTTAATTGTTTAAAAGCTTTTACTTTTATTTATACATGTTAACGTATTTAAATTTTATAAAAAAAATAGACTAATTTTTTTAATTTTGTCTACCTTTGTCATAATTAATTTTTTTAAGCATAATCTTTTAAATAAACTATAAATCTCTTTTTATTTTAAATCATTCTTTACATATTCTTCTTTCATTATAGTTATTACTCTAATTAAAAAATCTAGGTCTGATTCAATTAACATTTTACAATTTTCTGTAACATATTTAACTTTTTCTTCATACAAAGTGCCATTATGTTCTATACCTAGTAATGATTCTGGGCTTACATTAAATAATTTTGATAATGATGTAATAATTGAAGCAGTAGGTTCAGATGTATTTGTTTCAATTCGTGATAAATAATTTCTATTAATATTTAAATGATTAGCTAATGCTTGCTGAGATATATTTCTACTTTTTCTTAAATTTCGTATTCTTTCTCCAATATTCATAATACCACACCCTTAATAAAATTATAATTATTTGCTTGAAAATATTAATGATTTGTTAATATTTTTAACAACTTTGGTTTAAATATTAACAAAAATGCATTAAAATATGTAAAGTGCATATAAATATAATACATTATATGGATAATATTATTATGATATTGATTTACAAATTAAAATATTAAATATGAAATTTAAATTGATTTTAAAATAATTTACTTCTTTAATTAATTTTATATATTTATGCAATTTATGTTACTACTCAGCATTAAATAACAGAGAATAGACAAACTCTGTTATTTTTACATAAGAAAATTAGGTGAA
>CANPWS010000026.1 GCA_947584955.1 uncultured Bacilli bacterium
CCTCCAGATATTAAAATATTTAATTTAGCTTTAACTGATGCTTCTAAAAATAAAGCCATATCATTAGTTAATGTTCCTTTTCTTAATAAATCTTCTATTGTATCTAAATTTTTGGAAAATTTTCTAATTGTTAGTACTGGTCCTTTTAAAGAAAGAGGGGGAATGATAGCATTTAATCTTGAACCATCTCTTAATCTTGCATCTACCATAGGATTGGCTGCATCTATTGTTCTTCCTAATGGTTGTACTATTCTTTGGATTGTTCTTATTATGTGTGTATCGTTTATAAAAGATACTGAATCATCTTTTACTAATCTTCCATCTATTTCTACGTAAATATCATTACAACCATTTACCATTATTTCAGTAACAGAATCATCTGATAATAATTCTGTAATAGGTCCATATCCCATTACTTCATTTTGAATTAAATTAAAAATGTGATTTCTTTCTAAATAACCTAAATCATATCCTACTAATGCTTCATCTATTTCACTATTAATATATTGCTCTAACATTTTGTCTTCTGGGATATTTTCATCTATTAAATTTTGAATTATTTTACTTCTTAAACTCTCTAATAATTTTTTATCTGGAAAAATATCAAAATCTTTCATATCTTTAATTTGAGTATTTTTGGCTTTTACATTAAATACTTCAGTTAAACTTTGCTTTGTCAATTGTTACTCACCTTCTTCTTTATGTTTCTCACTTATTAAGTCAATTGCCATTTTTTTCATATTTTCTATATCATTATTATGAAAACGTATTATATTTTTATTTAATGTTAATATTTCTCCATCTAATAAATATTTATCTATATTTTTTATATAAAAATTTTTACTTATTGTATAATCAATATTACTTTTTATTATGTTTCTTATGTCAAATAATGATAGAAAATCTTTACCTGTATCTCTTGAATTATTTAAACATATTAAATAATTTTTTTTATCTAAATCTTTAAAAATACTCATTAAACTTTTCATATTTTTTAAGTCTACTATATCATTTGTTATTATAAATAGTAACATATATGATAAATCAAATAATATTAAGTTATTTTCATCTAAAGTATTATTAGTATCTACTAAAATAACATCATATTCTCTTTTTGCTAAATCTAAGACAATTGGTATATACTTTCCTTCGATTTTTGATGCTTGTCTTGGATCTTTTGGGCTAGCAAGTACATCTATATTGTTATTATAATGTTCAATATAATCTGATAACTGAGTAAAACGATTGTTGCTTATTCCATCTATTAACATAAATATATCTTTTTTATTTTTTAAATCTAATAAAGCAGAAATTCCTCCAGAATATAAATCTAAATCTATTATTAACACTTTTTTCTTAAGTGTTTGATAAATTCCTGCTAAGCTAGTTGTAATTATTGTTTTTCCTACTCCTCCCTTTACTGAGGATATACTTATTACTTTTCCTGATGTGCTAGCCATATTATCATTTCCTTTCAATTTTTATTTTATTATTTTCAATGTGTCCATAATAGTTTGATTTAACACTTGCTAGTTTTAAGTTGTTTATAAATATACTATTTACTTTTTTCTCAGTTTTAATAAATACTTCTTTATCTTTGACTATTATTTCTGTAATTATTATTTCACTATCATTTTTATTTATCATATTTTTTATTTTTGTATCTAATTCTTTTTCTTCTAGATGTTCAAGAGCATAATCTACTGTTAAATAATTTATATTATCTATTTCATTTTTTTCGATTATTAGATTTCCTATATCTATTATAGATAACAAAATTATGAGAATTATTGGGATAATGAATATGAATAATACTAAACTTTGTCCTTTATTATTTGAATTATTCATTATAAATTATCCTTTCTACTTTTACAATGTTTTGATCTTTTAAAATTTTATTTAATCCTGGTGTCATTATATCAATTTCTTTGGAAATTATTACTTTGATATATTCTCCTTCATACTTTATATTAATTTCTATATCTTCATCATATTTACTTTTTATTTCTTCTAATGTTTTATTATTTTTAATCATCTCTACAATATCAATACTTTTATTTTCTATCATATTTTTGGCATTGATTATTTTCCCAAAATCTACAACTGATAATAATATTAATAGGAAGATGGGTAATATAAGGACAAATTCTATTAATGCTTGACCTTTATTATTCATTTTCCCACCTACCTTATCATAAAAATTATAACATAAAAATAAAAAAAGAGAAATAGTTTCTCTTTTATTTCTTATTTTTGTTTTTATCAGTAGTTTTTTTATTTTCTTTTATTTCTTTGATTTTTATTTCTTCTTCATCGTCATCATCTTTTTTGAAGATTAAATATAATAGTCCTATTACTACTAATATTATTAAGATAATGATTATTACTTTTTCTTTACTTTTACTTTCTTCTTCTTCATCGTCATCATCTATTGGTGTAACTGTTTTTGGTTTTTCTGCAGCTTTATTTACAACTAATTTATATGTTTTTGTTTCTCCATTTTGGGCATATACTGTAATTGTTACAATATTTTCTCCTTCTTTGAAATTTTCATTTCCTTCAATTTTTGCCCATGCATTATTGTCTTCTACTATTGCATTTATATTAAGTGATGTAACTGAAGAATCTACATCTATTTTGTATTCTAATGTATCTTTATCAAAGTCAATATCATATCCTTCTATTTCGATGTTACTTAAATTATTATTTGATGAATGATATATTTTAACTACATTTATATTGTATACTCTAATACTTCCATCTTCTGCTTCAACTTTAATTTGAATTGGTGTTGTATCTCCTGTTAAATAATATTCTTTAAAACCTGTTGTCTTTGCATAAATATCATTTAACTCACCGTTAAGTGTAACTTTATTAACTGAGCTATCTACATATAAAGTATAATCTAGTACATCTTTATTAAATGCCTTATCAAATGAACCAACTGAACTTGTTAATGATTTGATACTAGCATCTGTATGTAATAGTCTATTTACTTTTACTAATACATCTTCAGCATTTACTGTATCTAATGCTAAACCATTTATATATAAGTTTGTTCCATTAAATGATATACTATAATTTCCTTCTTTTAAAGCAGTAAATGTTAATTTTACTAAAGCTATGCCATTTGGAGCAAGCATTTGATCTGATGCATATAGAAATCTATTTCCTAAACTATTTCCTACAAAATTTTCACTTAATAGTTCGATATTTTCTAGTTTTAATCCTTCTTCATCAAAATTTACAAAACCTTCTAAAGTATTTATAGAATTATATTCAAGTCCATCTACTGATAAGTATAATTCTAATTGTTCTCCAACGTATAATTCACTTCTATCACTTTCTGCTATTAATTTTATTATATCTTGTTGTTCAATATCATTATTTAAGTAATCTTTTGAATAAATATCACTACCTAATACTGATAAATCATTAACATTTATTATTTCATCACCATTCATATCTAAATTCATTTCATCATATAATGTTATATTACTAGTTAATAATTTATCAATTAATACTTTTAAGTCATTAATATCTACATAAGATTCTCCATCAACATCTCCATATACTTGGAAATCATATTCTAATACTTCCCCTAATATAACAACTCTTAATTTCATTCCATTTTTTATAAATTCATTGTTATCTGCTATTGTTCCATCTTTATTTAATATCGTATAGTTAGTATATGGAAAATCAATTGATATCATATCTTTAATATCTTTTACTTTATAAGCTATTGATTCTTCATTAAATGCTCCTTTTAAATTATCAGATGTAATTATATGATAATTATTACCATCTTTATAATAATTGTAATTAGATATCATAGTAGAATCTACTTCACTAGCACTAGATAATATATTTAAATCTACTAATGTTGCAAGCATATTTCCTAAGTATCTATAGTCATCACCAAGCATTTCTTTTTCTTCTTCTGTTAAAGTACTATAACTATAGTATAATTCATCTGAAAATTCTCCTTCAGTTATGAATGCTACTTTATCTTGAACTTCTGTTGATGTATAATTTAATACTATTTTATTAGATATAAATACATTTTCATTTTTGTCTCTTACTTCATATTCTAATTCATAAGTTCCACTTAATAATTTTGAAAAATCTAATTCTAAATCTTCAGTTATTATATCTGCTACCATACCATTTACTTTAAGTACTGTATGATATTCTTCATATGGATTTAAATTTCCTGGTAGAATTGAATTTTTTACTGTAACTATATTATTTATATCATTTTGTGTAATTTCATAAATTCCAGTTTCTTCATTATATGTTACACTATCTCCTACTACTTCTAGTGTAACTGAATTTTCATTATCTACAATTATTTCTGTAAATGATGAATTCATTATTAAGCTTACAGAATCTGAAGCTAATAATGTTTGGTAATCCTCTTTTGTATAAGTGCCTAAATCAGTTATTGAGTCATCCGTAACATCATATATTGTTACCTTAACTTCTCTTACACCATTATAAGATGATTTTTCTAAAGGTATCTCCATTCCATTTATAAGTTCACTACCTAATGCTAAATTATATGTTGCTTCATCTTTATATGTGTTATTATCAATATATTTGAATGATTTAACTATTTCTACAATATACGTTTTTTCTAATTCTATTTTTTCAGAATCAGCATTTACTTGAAGAATTAACTTATCCGTATTTTTATCTTGTGTTATTGTTATATCTTGATTAGTTTCTGTTAATACTTCTGATGCAAAAACTTTAATAGGACTAGCAATCTGTGAAAAAACCATACATGTTAGTAATGTTAATTTTATAAATTTGTTAATTTTTTTGTTTGCTTTTTTCATACATATCTTCCTTTCCTTTATGCTTTCCTTTTTATTCTAGTTTAAATTTTAAGCACTTTGTTACCTACCATCATTTCTTCTTAAGTATAACACAAAAAAACAACAAAAGAAGACATTTTACACTTTTTTGACATATTTTTTTTATTATATTTTATTTGCAAAATATTTATATATCTTTTTAATATATTTTTCTTGACTATTATAATTATTAATTATATAATATTTATGCATTTGGCAGCAATGCTTTTAATTTTTATAACGTGTTTTTTATAAGTAACTATTTAGCTGCATAGCGAAAGTATACCATAAACTCCCTATAAAAAGTAAAGCATTCCTTTCAAAGCAAAAAAGAAAGGAGATATAAAATATGGCTAGATATACAGGCCCAAATAACAAAAAAGCTAGAAGAGTTGGTTTTTCTATTCTAGAATCAGGTAAAGATATTGCCAAAAGACCTTATGGTCCAGGACAACATGGTCAAGATAGAAAAAAGAAACCTTCTAACTACTCTGTACAACTTACTGAAAAACAAAAAGTTAGATTTATGTATGGAATTAGCGAAAAACAATTTTCTAAATTAGTTAAAGAATCTGGTAAAATGAAAGGTGTTCATGGTGAAAATTTATTTATTTTACTAGAAAGCAGACTTGATAACTTAGTTTATAGAGCTGGTTTTGCTAATACTAGAAGAGGAGCAAGACAACTTGTTAATCATGGACATATTACTGTTAATGGTAAAAAAGTTGATATTCCTTCTTACAGAGTTAAAGTTAATGACGTTATTTCATTAAAGGAATCTTCTTTAGAACATCCTGCAGTCATTGAATCACTTAAAAATGTCAATAAAAGAGTTGATTATATTAAATTTGATGACAAAAAGAAGGAAGCTACTTATTTAAGATTTCCAGAAAGAAGCGAATTAAACGCTGATATTAATGAAGCATTAATTATTGAATTTTATAGTAGAGTTTAATTTATAACTCTACTTTTTATATAAAAGAGTTATCAGGATAATTTCTAATAACTCTTTTTATGTTTATGATAATACTTCACATCTATGAACAACAACATTTTTATATATTCCTATTTCCCGTACAAAAACACTTATTTTAGATTTTGGACATGCAATATAAAGTTTATTTTTAGTTCTAGTTAAAGCAACATAAAATAATCTTCTTTCTTCAGGATATGTTACATTTTCTTTTAATTTTGGCAATAAAATTTTTATTATTTTTTCATCTTCTATTTTTGAAGGAAATCCATACTTATCATCCATAGCATTTATTAAAATACAATAATCATATTCTAAGCCTTTTGATTTATGAACTGTCAAATAATCTATTTTCATATCTTTATGGTTATTATTTATAATACTTTCACTATTTTTCTTTATAAATAATTTATAATCTAATATACTTTCTATATCATTATTATATCTTTCTAGTAATAATATCTTACTTTCTTTATCTATATTATATATTTTATCAATTATTTTATCTATTAAATTATTTTTATTTTCTTTAGCTAATAAATAATTAGTATCATCATATATAAATATTTCTACAGGGTTATCTAATTTTTTTAAACTAGATAATCTCTTTTTTATTTGAATACTATTTTTATTAACAAAATTTGTTGCTATATCTATCAATTCTTGACTATTACGATATACATTAGTTATTGGTATTTGTTTGGCATTATCTAAGTATTTTTTAAACTCTGTCATTAAATCTATTCTCGAACCTGAAAAAGCATAAATTGATTGGTAATCATCTCCGACAGCAATTATTTTAGCAGAAAATAATTTAGATATTCTCTTTGTTAAATTAAATCTTTGCATTGAGACATCTTGATATTCATCTATTATTATATATTTATAATCTACTTTTAACTCTTTTTCTTTAATTTTAGGCATTATTTCATATGCTTTATTTATCATATCTTCAAAATCGATTAAATTTTTTTCTTGCATTTTTTTTTGATAATGAATATATATGTCTTTCATTACTTCTATTTGATTATTTAAATTATTATCATTTTCTTTTTCTTTTAAATTATCTAATTTCTCTAAATTATATCCTTCTTTTTTAAAAGCACTTATAAACGGAATAACAATTTTATTTATAAAATCTACTATATATCTATCTTCGGATGTTTGTTTTAATCTTTCATATATTTCTTCATTTGTTCTTTTTCCTAACTGATACCCTTTTTCTATTAAACTTGTCTTAAGTACTTCTAAATAATTAGCTTTACCTTCTACTTTAGAATGAGTTATGATAAATAAATTTTCTAATTTTTCCTTTTTATGAAAATCTTGTTTTAATTTCATATTATTTAAATAAGTTTTTAATTCTTCTTTAGTATATTTATCATTAGTTTTATATTCTCTATCTATTCCAAAATGTTCTATATAATTAAAATTATTATTTTGTTCAATACAAAAATCTGGTTTATATATAAAATTATTATTTCTAATTTTTTTAAATTGTTTTTCATATTCATAATCTATTTTATTTAAATATAAAAAATTAGCTATATCTACTTCTTCTTTACTTTTACAATATTCTCCATTTAATGTTCTTAAGTATGATTTTCTCCTTAAAGTTTGCTCTTTGATATATGTATCCATAGTTTTCTTTTCTGTTATATATTTTCTTTTATACATATAATTATGATAATCTTCAAAATTATCAAAAAGCATATATTCATCATTAAATTTTGTTTTATCTTTAAAGGCATTTACGAATTTTTCAAATTTTTCTTTATTTTTAAATAATTCTCCTTTTATATATTCTGCAATTATTTTATATTTATCTTTTTCTTCTGCTATATCACATACTTCTTTATCATAACTTCTTATTATTTTAAGACCTAATGAATGAAAAGTATATATATCTATACCAAGATTCATTTTTTTATTTATCTTATTTTCCAAATCTTCTTTTGCTTTTTTCGTAAAGGTTATTACAGCAATACTTTCTTTTTTTACTTTTTTAATATCAATTAAATATTTAACTTTAGCACTTATTGTTGTAGTTTTACCTGATCCTGCTCCTGATAATATTAATAAATTGTCTTCATCACATATTATTGCTTCTCTTTGATTTTTATCTAATAAAATATTTTTATCTATATTAATAAACATTTCATCAAAATATTTTTTATATTTTTGTAACTTATCATTTACATATGCTCTATTATGATGTTTTAATAATTTATTCTTATCATTTATTATTTTTAAACTATTTTCATAATTTATATTATCTTTTAAATAATTTAAATTATTATTACATTTATCATATAAATATTTATATTTTTGAGTAAATGTATCATACATTTTTACTGTTATATAAATATCTTTAGTCATGAATTTTTTATATTTTTCTAAATACTTTATAAGTTCATCATTTAGTAAATTAATATTCATATCTTTCTCCTTATATTTTTTTTATTCCTAAATATTGTGAATTATCAAATGCTAAATATGGGAGTAAAATTATAGAAAATAAAGCAAATATAATTGAATATTTTGTATCTTTTCCAAATATTTTAGCCAATTTAAAAAACATATACATATTAACTATTGGAATAAAGAATAGAATTAAAAATAATCCATTTCCTATTGCTATATCTGCTAAAACATATAAATTATATAATGGTACAAAGATTAATAAACCATTTCTTCCTGATTTTTTAAATATTTTAAACATACTTACTATTAATAACATTGTTAGTATTACTATAGGTAATATAAACAATATTTTAGTAATAATATTTGTTTTATCTAGATAGCCTAAAGCATTTAAATCATTATTTAATTCTTTTTGATTTTTATTGTCTACTGTAGCATATATTATTGTATTATCTATTTTACTTATTACTAAATATTTAAAATTAGACTCTAATTTGTATATTTCCAAATTTTTAATTTTTTTAGTATTTTTTAATTTTTCAGAATCATTTGCAGGAAGAAGTAACTTTAATCTTTCATAGTATTCATTTTCTGCTTGTTCATCATTAAAACTTATATATGATATTCTATAATCTATATTGTTATTTTTAGCTACATAAAATGTATCTATATATTTCTCTTTTTTATATGTACTTGTTAAATCTGAAACAATATATTTTTTATTTTCTAATATTTTTTTAAATTCTTCTTTTGATATAGAATTATAACTTCCTTTAAATATAAATGAAGTTATTATAGATAATATTATCATTGATATTGATACTAGATATAATTTTGTTATATATTTTGATGATATTTTCTTTGAATTGTTAACTGTTATATTGTTATTATTAATTTCTGTTTCATTAGGGTATGAAGAAATACTTTGTAAATCTTCATTTATATTACTTATTTCTTTATTATCTTCTTCATTTATTAAATCTGAACTTCCACAAAAAATACAACTAGTAAATTCATTATCCATTTTACTTTGACATTTTTTGCATATTTTCATATTCTATCACTCCTACATTATTTTAATTACATTATATCACCTTTTCTTTTAAATATAAATATTTTGTTTCAAAAAAAATTGCTAACTATTTAGCAATTCTATAACGGCATTAATAAGAGCTATTTTCCCATAATGATATGTTAAACTTCCCTGTTGATATGCTATATAAGGACTTCTTATTGGTCCATCACACGATAGCTCTATTGATGATCCTTGGGTAAATGATCCTGAAGCCATAACTATTTTATCTTGATATCCTGGCATATCTGTCTCTTCTACTTTTACATTTGAATCTACTGCTGATGATGTTTGGATACTATTACAATATTTTATTAATTTATCTTTATTACCAAAAATAATATTCTGTACAATATCTACTCTTTCTTCATTATATCTTGGTTCAGTATTATATCCTAATTTTTCTAAAACTAAACTTGTTAATATTGCTACTTTTATACTACTTGTTACTGCTTGTGGTGCTAAATATAATCCTAGTAAAATATTTTTATTTTGATTAAGTGTAGGACCTACTTCTTTTCCTTGTCCTGGTACTGTAAGTCTTTCTGCTACTAAATTTATATATTTGCTCTTTCCTACTACATAAGCCCCATTAGGAGTTATTCCTCCACCTAAATTTTTTATAAGTGAACCTACAACTATATCAGCACCTACTTCAACTGGTTCTTTTTTATTTACAAATTCACAATAACAATTATCTATCATTATTATTACTTCTTTGTCAATTTTTCTTATTTCTTTTATTACATTTTCTAATTTTTCTATACTTATACTTTTTCTAGTTGAATATCCTTTACTTCTTTGTATTTCTATTAATTTTATTTTATTTTCAGTAAGTGTTTTTTTTATCTTTTCATAATCAAAATCATTATCTACTAAATCTATTTGCATATAATTTATATTAAAACTTTTTAAACTACTAGCATTTTCTTTTAATCCAATTACTTCGTCTAATGTATCATAGGGCTTTCCTGTTATTGATAACATTATATCATTTGGTCTTAAAAGTCCAAATAAGGTTGCAGTTAATGCGTGTGTTCCTGAAATAAATTGAGTTCTTACTAATGCACTTTCACTTTTAAATATATCAGCGTATATCTTTTCTATCACTTCTCTACCTTCATCATTATAGCCATATCCTGTTGTTTCTTTAAAGTGATATTCACTTAAATTATTTTTATGAAATGCTTCTAATACTTTTTTACTATTATATTCACATATTCTATCTACATCTTTAAATATTTCTGTTAATTGTTCTTCACATTCATTTACTAATTTTTCAGCATCTGAAATCATCTTTTAATTCCTCCATCTACTTTTATTATAGTATCATTTATATATCTTGCTTCATCACTTGCTAAAAAATAAACAACATTTGCTATTTCTTCTGGTGTTCCAAATCTATCTAAAAGTATTTTTTCTTCTTCTTTTTTTCTAAATTCTTCACTTAATTCTTTATTCATTTGTGTATCTACCCATCCTGGACAGATACAGTTTACATTTACATAAGGAGCTAAATATGAGGCTAAATTATGAGTAAGAGAAATAACTCCAGCTTTAGAAGAATCATAATCTAAACTTTCTACATAGTAATTATCTATAGCATTATTACTACTTATATTAATAATTTTTCCATATTTATTGTTTAACATATGTTTAGCTAGATATTTACATACTAAAAATGTACCTACTAAATTTATTTCTAATATCTTCATAAAATTTTCTTTTGTCTTATTTTCAAAAGTTGTATCTATGGCAATTGCAGCATTATTTATTAAAATATCTATTCTTTTAAACTTTTCTATTGCTTTTTGAATCATATTTTTTATTTCTTCTTCATTTGCTAAATCACATTTTATTATTAATACTTCTACTTGATATTTATTTTTAATTTCTGTAAATACTTTTTTTGCTTGTTCATAATTTTGGTTATATGTTATTACTAAGTTATAACCATTTTGAGCAAACTTCATTGCTATTTCTTTTCCTATTCCTCTGGAAGATCCTGTTATTATAACATTTTTCATTTTTCACCTCATTATAAACATTCTAAAAATAAAGTTATTTAATTTTGGTTATTATAATAAAAAATATCATGGGACGGACAGTGGGAATCGAACCCACGCGTGTCGGAACCACAATCCAATGTGTTAACCACTTCACCACATCCGCCATGACGAATATAATTTTATCATAAAAATTTTAAAAAATCAACAAATATTTAATAGTTTTATCATAAATTTAAAATTATTGTATATCATTTAATGGTGATACTATG
>CANPWS010000027.1 GCA_947584955.1 uncultured Bacilli bacterium
CAATGCTCCTATACCACTTTTACTTAGTTATAGAACAAAATCAGAAATTATAGGGATTGAAATTCAAAAAGAAGTTTGTGATTTAGCGAATATGTCAGTTTTAGAAAATAAATTAGGAGATAGAATAAAAATAATAAATGAAGATGTTAACAATTTAGAAAAAATTTATCCTTCGGACTATTTCGATATAATTATATGTAATCCTCCATATTTTAAAACTAAAGATACAAATTTTTTAAATGATAATTATATAAAAGCAATTGCAAGGCATGAAATAAAAATAAATATTGAAAATATATTAAGAATATCTAGCAAATTATTAAAAACAGGTAAAAAAATAGCTTTAGTGCATAGACCAGAAAGACTAATTGAAATTATAAAGCTTATGCAAAAATATAAAATTGAACCTAAAAGAATAAGATTATGCTATCCTAAAAAAGATAGTAAAGCTAATATTTTATTAATAGAAGGTGTAAAAAATGGAAAAAGTGGTTTAAAAATAGAATCACCACTTATAATACATAATCAAGATGGAACTTATAGTCAAGAAGTAAAAGATATGTTTGAGGAGTGAAAAAATGTGGCAAAATAGTTATGATGGAAAAGCAACTTTATATTTAGTACCTACACCAATTGGTAATTTAGAAGATATAACTTTAAGAGCAATAAATATTTTAAAAGAAGTTGAAGTAATATTTTCAGAAGATACAAGAGTAACATTAGTATTGTTAAATTATTTAAATATAAAAAAAATGTTAATAGCTTTACATGAACATAATGAAGATGAAGTTAAAGAAAAAGTACTAGAATATTTAAAAAATGGAAAAAATGTTGCTATTGTAACTGATAGGGGGACACCTATAATAAGTGATCCAGGTTACAAAACAGTAAAATATATAGCACAAAATAATTATAATGTAGTAGCACTTCCTGGGGCTAATGCTTTTGTTCCAGCTTTAATAACTTCGACTATTGAACCAGCACCCTTTATATTTTATGGTTTTTTAAATAGTAAAGAGACAAAAAGAAAAGCAGAATTAGAAAAATTAAAGTATTTAAAGTATACATTAATTTTTTATGAAGCACCTCACAGAATAGAAAAAACAATGAATGATATTTTAAATATTTTGGGAGATAGAATAGTTAGTATATCAAGAGAAATATCAAAAAAATTTGAAAGTATATATCGTGGAAGTATATTAGAATTATTACCATCTCTTAAAGATATAAAAGGAGAAATTGTAATTATAGTATCACCATATAAAGAAGAAATAAATGATAATATATCAGCCATTGATTTAGTAGATATACATATAGAAAATGGAATGAATGTAATGGATGCTATAAAATTAGTATCAAAAGAAAAAAATATACCTAAAAATGAAATATATAGAGATTATCATCGGAGGAAATTATGAAATTAATAGTAGGACTTGGAAATCCAGGAAAAGAGTATGAAAATACAAGACATAATATTGGATTTAGTTTATTAAATTATTTAGCAAAAGAAAAAAAAATTAGCTTTGAAACTGGTAAATTTAATGCGGATTATGCTATTTGTAATATAAACAATGAAAAAGTAATATTAATTAAGCCATTATCATATATGAATTTATCTGGAGGAGTAGTAAAAAAATATATGGATTATTATAAAATAGATAATAAAAATATTTTAATAATTCAAGATGATTTAGACATGAATATTGGAAAAATAAAATTTGTTTATAATAGTTCATCTGGTGGTCATAATGGTATAAAAGATATAGAAAAAAATCTAGGCACAAAAGAGTACGCAAGATTAAAAATAGGCATATCAAATAATAAAGATATTGATACGAAAGAATATGTACTTAATAAATTTAGTAAAGAAGATTCTAAAATATTAGAAAAAACTTATGCAAAATTAATTAATTTACTTGAAGATTATACATCATTAAATTTTGATAGAATTATGAATAAATATAATAACAAATAAAAACAGTAAAAACTGTATTTTTTTGCTTGTTATATTATTAATTTCATTACATTATGAAGGGAGCAATAAAATGAATTTCTTTGATAATTTTTTTCAAATAAAAGAAAATAATAATTATAGTGTATCAGGATTAACCAAAGAATTGAATGCTTTATATATTTATAATACTTTTTTAAAAAGAGAAAAAAATATATTATTAGTAGTTTCTACGACTTATGAAGCTAATAATTTATATGATATGCTTTCAAATTATACAAAAAATGTATTATTTTTTCCAATGGATGATTTTATCACAAGCGAAGCTATAGCAATAAGTCCAGAGTTTAAAATTGAAAGAATAAATACATTAAATAAACTAATATCAGATTCAAAATATATAGTTATAACTAATTTAATGGGATATCTAAGATATTTACCAGATAAAAATATATGGAAATCTAAGATAATTGAAGTATTAAAAAATGATGAGATAGACCGTGAAGAATTTATAAAAAAAATATATGATTTAGGTTATGAAAAAGAAACAATAGTTACTGAAACTGGAAAATTTGCTGTAAGAGGTTATGTTATAGATATATTTCCAATTGGAGAAAATAATCCAATTAGAATAGAATTTTGGGGAGATACAGTTGATTCAATAAAAGAATTTGATATAGATACACAGTTAACTATAAAAAGTATTGATAGTTTAAAAATATATTCAAATTCTGAATTTTTAATAGAAAAAGAAGATAATAACATAATAAGAAAACAAAAATATTTAAAAAATTATTTAAATAATAAAGTAGTAAATATAAGTTCTTATTTAAATTCATATATATGTTTTTGGTATGATTATAATCAAATAAGTATAAGTTATAATTTACTTAGAGAAACTATTATGGAATATGATAAAGAAAATATAAGCAATATGAAAACCGATTATATGTTTGATTTAAAAGAAATATATAATGAAAATGAAATATATATAATGGGAATAGATAATATATTAACAGATATTAAATTAACCAAAGAAGAAAAATATCTTTCATATAATATTGATAATTTTGAAGGAAATTTAGATTTATTCAAAAAAGAAATTGATAAATATATTAGAAAAAAAATGACAGTTATTTTAGCTATTTCAAGTACTGCTACTGCTAAAAAAATTAGTCAGTATTTAGAGATAGAAAATTTAATTTTAACAAATCCTAATGAAATAATAAAAGAAAAAGTTAATTTAATTAATTATAGTATAAGTAATGGATTTATATTTAATAATTATGTAGTAATTTCTAATAATGATATATTTAAACCAGAAAAAAAGATTGCATATAAAAGTAAATTTAAATTATCAAGCAGATTATCAAATTTATCTAATATAAATAAAGGTGATTATATAGTACATGAAATGCATGGAATAGGTATATATGATGAAATTGTAACTTTAACTAAGAATGGTTTAAAAAAAGATTATATTAAACTAATTTATGCCGATGGTGATGTTTTATATGTTCCCGTTGAAAAAATTGACAGAATAAGTAAATTTGTTGGTAAAGAAGTATCAAATTTAAAATTGAACAAATTAAATACTGATGAATGGAAAAAAAGAAAAAATAAAATTAAAAATAAACTTGAAGATATAGCAGGAGATTTAATTAAAGTATCAGCGGAACGTGAAGCAATGAAAGGTTATGCATTTAGTGAAGATGATGAAAATCAATTATTGTTTGATAATGAGTTTATTTATGATGAAACTGAGGATCAGAAAAAAGCTATTGAAAGTATAAAAAATGAAATGGAAAAATCAAAACCAATGGATATGCTTTTATGTGGCGATGTAGGATATGGAAAAACAGAAGTAGCATTTAGAGCAATGTTTAAAGCAGTTAATGATGGTAAACAAGTAGCATATTTATGTCCTACGACTATTTTATCTAATCAACAGTATAAAAATGCTTTAGAACGATTTAAAAGTTTTCCTGTAAATATTGCTTTATTAAATAGATTTGTTCCAGTAGTTAAAGAAAATGAAATAATTAAAAAAGTAAATGAAGGCAAAATTGATATATTAATTGGAACACATAAAATATTAAATAACGCAATTAAATTTAAAGATTTAGGATTATTAGTAATAGATGAAGAACAACGATTTGGAGTATCACATAAAGAAAAAATAAAAAAGTATAAATCTAATATAGATGTACTTACTTTATCTGCAACACCAATACCAAGAACATTACAGATGTCAATGTCTGGTATAAGAAGTTTAGCATTAATTGAAACTCCACCAGCTGAGCGTCTTCCTATACAAACATATGTTTTACCTGAAAATAAAAATGTAATAAAAGATGCTGTATATAAAGAATTATCAAGAAATGGACAGACATTTATTTTGTATAATCGTGTAGAAAAAATCGAATCTAAGCTTGATGAATTAAACAAATTAATACCAGAAGCTAAAATAAAAATAGCACATGGTCAAATGACAAAAAAAGAGCTTGAAGATGTCATGATTGATTTTATTTCTCATAAATTCGATGTTTTACTTTGCACAACGATTATTGAAACAGGTATCGATATAGCAAATGTAAATACATTAATTATAATAGATGCAGATAGATTTGGATTATCACAGCTTTATCAAATTAGAGGTAGAATTGGTCGAAGTGATAAAGTAGGGTATGCATATTTAATGTATGATAATAGAAAAGAGCTTAATGACATGGCTGTAAAAAGATTATCAACAATAAAAGAATTTACTGAATTAGGTAGTGGTTTTAAAATTGCAATGAGAGATTTATCAATAAGAGGTGCAGGAGATATATTAGGAAGTGAACAATCTGGATATATTGATTCAATAGGAATAGATTTATATTTAAAAATGCTAAAAGAAGCGGTTGATAAATTAAAAGGAATTGATACTTTTGAAGAAGAAAATGATAATAATATGCCAGTAGTTGAGGTAGATACACATATTAGTGATTCTTATGTTAAAGAAGATGATTTAAAAATTGAAATACATAAAAGAATTAATGATATTGATTCTTTTGAAAAATTAAATTCTATAAAACAAGAATTAGAAGATAGATTTGGAAAAATAAATAATGAAATTGAAATTTATATGTATGAAGAATGGTTAGAAAAGATTGCAAAAAAACTCGAAATTAAAAGAATCAAACAAACAAATACATTAATAGAATTATCTATTTCTAAAGAGGTAAGTAATAAAATAGATGGAGAAAAATTATTTTATACTGCTTATGAAATTTCACCTAATTTTAAATTAAAATTTAGTGATGGAAGTATTCATATAATACTTAGTTTTGCTAATTTAAAAGAGCATTTTATAAAATATATAATTAAATTATTAAGTAAAATATGTGAAGAAAATAATTTGTAAATTTAAAAAATATATAGATTTTCTTATTTAATTATTAGTAAACATTAAATTTATAACATTAAATTTTATTATATTGTATAATTAAAAAGGTATAGAATTAATTATAATCTAATACCTTTTTAATTTTCTTTTTTTTATATCAATATATTCATTATCTATAATATTATATAATTCATTAATATTAGTAAAATTATTAGAAATTTCTTTAGCTTTATTATAAATATATATAAGATTATCTAAAGTATAAATTAGACTAATAATATTACTTTCTATAGTATTTTTAACATTAATATTATCACCATATACTCCAATAGGATTTCCCATCATTGGAGATAATTCTATTAATAAATTTCCAGGATAGGTAATTCTAAGATTATCATTTACACTAGTTATTTTATTAGCTTTTTCTTTAATTATATCATATGTACTTTGATTTTTAATTGTATATTCTTGATAAAATTTACTTAATAGATAGTTATATGTTTCAAAAAACTTATTATCTTTTTCTGGTCTTTGATATATTAATCCTCCTATACTGTGATAATTAAAGTAAGCTATAAAATTATTATCTTTATTTAAATTATAAAATAGTTTTTTTAAAGATGAAATTTCATTTTCTTCATGAAAACTATTGTATTTATTTTCTCCAGGGTAACCAATTGGTGATGGAATATCAAGCCTAATGTTATTAATTTGTTTTTGTTTATTATATTCAAAGGGATACACTATTTTGTTAACACTATTAGAATTTAGATCAATTCCTTTACCATTGGCAGCCCAATCAATAATACTTCCTTTAGGATGCATTTTTAAAATTTCATCAGTATATGTTCTTAAAATTCCATATTTTTTATCGATACAATTATAATTAGTGTTATTAAACATTTCTTGATGAAGTTTTTTTGAATTTTCATTTATTGTTGCATCTATTTTATAGTTTTTATAATATTCATAACAAAAATTTTTAACTTCATTTTCCGTAGCGTTTTTATTAATTTTATTTCTAATAGCCGAAGTATTTATTATATATCCTTCAGGATTTAGTATTGGTATAAAATGAATTGTTGCATTTTCAAAGATAATATTATTCTTATTTAAATATTTCATAAGCTCAATAACAAAAGTAGTACTGATTATTTCATTTGAATGCCAACTACCTGTTATAACAACTTGTTTTTCTCCGTTACCTAAAGTAAAATGACGTATTGGTAAGTGCTCTAAACTAGAATATCCAATTGCATTTTTTTCTTTAATATTAGAATTTTGAAAATTATCTAATATTGTTTCACACGTATTATAATCATATATCATAAATTATCACTATTTAATAGATTTAATACTTCTTCTTTATCACTAAAGTGTATTTTTTCATTTCCTATTATTTGATAATTTTCATGTCCTTTACCTAATATTAGTAAAATATCATTATTTTTAAGTAACTTAAATCCTTTAATAATTGCTTTTTTTCTATTTAATTCTATTATATAATTATTGTTAATTTTATCTTCAATTAAATCATTTATAATTTGATTAGGATTTTCATCTCTTGGGTTGTCATTAGTAAATATAACATTATCAGATAAAGAAAGTACTAAATCTCCCATTTCCTTTCTTTTATTTCGATCAGAGCCACTACCTCCACCACATCCAATTACTGTGATTATATGATTTGGGTTTAACTCTTTTGCTGTTTTTAAAATATTTTTTATTCCATCTGGAGTATGTGCATAATCTATTATAATTATATTATCTTTATAGTTATATTTTTCCATTCTTCCATCTGGTCCTTTAGTATTTATTAGAACTTTGTTTATTTGATTAAAAGAAAAACCTATTTTGTTTAAAATAATAATTGCCACTAAACAATTATAAATATTATGTTTACCAAGTAATGGAGTAGTAAAAATATATTTATTGTTATTATTTTTAACCTCAAAAGTACTATTTTCTGTATTTATATTATAATCAATTATTTGATAATCAGACTTATTAAATCCATAAAATATATTATTATTTTCTTTTAAAATAAAGTAATCTTTATATGAATCATCAGAATTTATTAAGGCAAAACCATTTGAATCTAACATTTTAAATAGCTTTTGTTTTGCTAAAGCATATGCTTCCATTGTTTTGTGATATCCCAAATGTTCATGAGTTAAATTAGTAAAAACTGCATAAGTAAATTTTAAATTTGCTAATCTATTTTGATCTAAACCATGTGAACTAGTTTCAATACAAACATATTTGCATCCTTTTTCTTTACTTTCAATTAATAATTCATATATATCAATTATTTCTGGTGTTGTATTTGGTAATGCTTTAATAAATTTATCTATATAAAAACCATTAGTACCAATATAAGCACATTTTTTTCCAAGACTATTTAACATGTTATGAATAAGAGTAGTAGTTGTAGTTTTTCCATTAGTTCCAGTAACTCCAATTAATATTAAATCTTTAATTTTATCGTAATAATTCTCATATAGATAATTAATTAAATATTTTTTAGTATTTTTAACTTTTAATACTTGAACATTGTCATAATTATAATCTCCATATTCAACAATTACTTTACTAGCTCCATTTTTAATTGCATCTTCGACATATTTATGTCCATCATTATTTGTTTTAAGTGCTATAAAAATATCGCCTTTTTTTATTAATTTTGAATTATATTTAATATTCATAAGTAAGTCCTCTTTTCATGTGTATTATTATACTATGTATACTTTAAAATGTAAATTAATGAAAAGTTTTTTTAAGTATTATAATTAAATTTTTGTTAAATATATTATATTAGATATTATTATATTTTATGATTATCAATGCTTAATTATTATATAAATTATAATATTTTTAAATAGATTTAATGATATTGAATAAAAAAATAATTTAATATTAAATATTAAATTATTTTAAATAAAAAAAAGACATTTTTGCCTTCTTTTAATATTTATTATATATTACTTTTCTTTATATTTTTTATATCTTTCTTTACATTCTTTTATTAATTCCATTGCTAAATCTTTATCACAATAGTTCTTTACTTCTACTTCAATATTTTGAAGAGTTTTATAATTTTCAAAGAAATTTTTAATTTCTTGCAGAGTAAAATCTGTTAAATCAGTTAAATCGTTAATATCATTGTATCTAGGATCAACATTAACTACAGATATTAATTTATAATCTTCTTCACCATTGTCAATGACATTTAAATAACCAATAATTCTTGCAGGTACAATACAACCAGGGAAGGTTGCTTCAGAGCTGATAACTAAAATATCAAGAGGATCTCCATCTTCGGATAATGTTTCATCAATATAACCATACTCTGCAGGATAATTCATTGCAGAATATAAGACACGATCTAATTTTATTTTACCAGTTTCTTTATCTATTTCAAATTTATTTTTTGTTTTAAGTGGAATTTCTATTACTGCATTTTCAACATACTTCATTTTAATCACCTAGTAAAAGTATAAAAAAAAATTAATTTTTAGTCAATTAAGTAGAATAAATTTTACATATTTTTACAGAATAACAATAGAAACGGAGTGTTATATATGAAATCTACAGGAGTAGTAAGAAGAATTGATGAATTAGGTAGAATTGTTATTCCTAAAGAAATAAGAAAGAATTTACGTATTAAAAATGGTGATAGTTTAGAAATATTTCTTGATGAAGAAAATATTGTTTTAAAAAAATATTCTCCAATAGAAACTCTTTCGAATATTTTAGATAATTATGTTGATTCATTTAATCAAGTAATGAAACATAATATAATTGTAACTGATAGAGACAAAGTTATTGCTATAGCAGGACCACTTAAAAAGAAATATTATGGTAAAGAAATAAGTGATTTTACAGATCGTTCAATTGAAAGAAGAGATAGCTTTGTTGAAAGGCAAAAAAAGAGTGTTAATTTTATTGAAAATATAAATGAATATTGTTATTATTCTTTTAGTTCAATTGTAAATAATGGTGATGCACTAGGATCTGTTATTATTTTATCTACTGAACTACCTATAAGTGATTCTGAAGAAAAGATGGCAATAATTTTATCTAAGATTTTAAGTAAGCATTTTATTGACTAATTAATATTAGTCTTTTATTTTCTTTAATAATGTTTCTTAATACATAATAATATAATATTTTTTTGTTGTTAATATTTAAAACTTTTGACATTATAATAATTTTATGATATATTATATAGCTATCAAAGGGGGATAATTATGAATTTTGATTCAAAAAAAGCTTTTTTAAATTATTTAAATAGATTACCTAAAATAGGTGTAGGTTCAGAAGGAATGTGTTATTTAGATATAAAAAATAATAAAGTTTATAAAATATTTCATCAAGCATTAGAAGATATAGATGAAGATTATATACCATATTCTGAAAAAGAAATTTTAAAATTTAGTCATATTAAAAATAATACATTTGTTTTTCCAGAAAAAGTAATTACACTTAAAGGAGAAATTGTTGGTTATACCGCAGAATATATAAGAGAAAATTCTTTATATCAAATAAATCCTTTAAAAATAAATTTGGATAAATTTTCTGAATCATTAAAAAATACTAAAAATGATATTGCTTTAATATCTGAAAAAAATATTTTAACATATGATATTATGTATAATATTTTATATGGAAAAGATGGATTTAAAATAATTGATACATTAGATTATAATTATTCTTTATTAGATACTGATGAAATATATAAAAATAATATTAGAAACTTTAATTATGAAGTATTATTCTTTTTAGTAGACGGATATTTTGATGAATTAGTTTCTCATAATATATTATTAAATAGTTTGTATTCTGATAAAGATGTTGATATAATTGAATTTTTAAATAATTTTAGAAAAGTTTTATCTGAAATAGAAAATAAAAGAGTTAGTAATTTATCATCTTGTAAAAAATGTTTAAATAAAAAATTAATAAGAAATATATATTATGATAGAAGTTATAGAAGATAATTAAAATAAAGATAGTTAAATTTATCTTTATTCAAAATATGGACAAATAGGTAAAAAATTACTTATTTGTTTTAATTTTATTATGTAATTTAATTGATTTTATAGATAAATTTATTTTTTAACCGAAATTATTTGAATTAAAAAAAAATGTATGATATAATACATGTAGTTTTTAGAAAAATTGAAATAAAATTAGTATTTATTAAGATTATATATATTGAAAGTTGATAAGATAGCTTGAATTTTATTAGTTATTTAACGTATATTTTTCTTTTAAATAACGGTTATATAAATAAGATATTTATAAAATAAGGTATATATTTACATCTTCCTTAGCTTAATTTATCTTATTTTTTAATTATTAAGAAAGGAGTTTTTATGCGAAAGTTTGAAATTATTAGTGAAGATGAATTTAATAATAGCTTTAAAGATTTTTCTGTTAAATATGAAGAATTAACATTACCTAAAAGAAAAACTAGATTTTCTGCAGGATATGATTTTGAATTACCTTTTGATCTTATTCTTAATCCTGGTGAGGAAAAAATAATACCAACAGGTATAAAAGTATTATTACCAGAAGATGAATTTTTAGCTATATATATTAGAAGTAGTTTGGGATTTAAATATAATATACGGATGTGTAATCAAGTTGGAATAATAGATGCTGATTATTATAATAATATTGAAAATGAAGGACATATTTTTGTAAAAATAAAAAATGAAGGTAATACAATAGTAAGTTTAAAAAAGAAAAGTACTTTTGTACAAGGAATATTTCAAAAGTATTATACTGTTAGTGATGAATCACAAAATTATGAAAAAAGAATTGGTGGGTTAGGCAGTACAAATAAGGAGATAGAAGAAAATGAATAAAAAATTTTATATTACAACACCTATTTATTATCCATCTGCAAATTTTCATATAGGGCATTGTTATACAACAATAATTGCAGATGCAATAGCTAGGTATAAAAGATTAATTGGATATGATGTATTTTTTTTAACAGGAACAGATGAACATGGTGAAAAGATACAAAAAAAAGCTTTGGAGGCAGGAGTAACT